>VFKD01000279.1 GCA_009885735.1 bacterium | reverse complement strand
GGAGCAAGGTTCACCTACTCCTTCGACGCGAACGGGAATCGAAGCGGCCTCGTAGACGCGGGGGCCGGCGTCTTCACCTACCAGTTCGATGCGGTGGACCAGGTAACGACCATCGTGAACAGGTTTTCGGAGACCACGACGCTTCAGTACGACGCTCTCGGGCGCAGCACCAAGCGCATCCTGGGTAACGGCGTGATTGGAACCTACGTATATGATTCGGTCGGCAACCGCACCACGGTTGCGGAGCTCAGCAGCGTGATGGTAACTTACTCTTACGACAACTGCTACCAGTTGACCCGCGAGCAGCGCAGCGGGGCGAACGCTTACGACAACACGTTTACTTACGACGGCGCGGGCAATCGCGCTACCAAGGTCGCAAGCGCGATCACCACGACCTACACCTACAATAACGCGGATCAGTTGACGCTTGCCAAGCCATCGAACGCCAGCGGCACGACCTACACCTATGATTCGTCTGGAAACATGACCTCCGAGAAGTTCATCACGACGCTCTGGACGTACACCTGGGACCTCGACAACAGGCTCGTCAAGACGCAGCAGGCTACAGCCGTAACCACGTTTTCTTACGACCCGTTCGGCAAGCGCCAGAAGCAGGACATTTCGGGCACCATTCGCTGGCTGCCTTGGGACGGCGAGAATATTCTGCACGAAATGACCGACGCGGGCAGCCTTGCAAACACAAACACCGACCTCCCAGGCGTCTGGGGAGCCAAGTTCTCGCAGCGCCGCAACAGCCAGAGTTACTACTACATTCACGACATGCAGGGCCACACTCGGTTCCTCACGGACAGCTCGGGAACGAACGTCACTACCAACATATTCGACGCCTGGGGCACGCAGATCATCAGCCAAGGCACGGTGGACGACAACTACCGCGCCTTCGGGCAGTGGGGCTACTTCCGGGAGACGGGAACGTCGCGCCTCTACGTGCGGCAGCGGGAGCTTCTGCCGAACATCGGGCGTTGGATGAGCGTGGATCCGATCGGGTTCGCGGGCGGGGATTGGAATCTGGGGAGGTATGTGGGAAATAGGGCGGTTGTATTCCGCGACCCGAGCGGTCTCCGCAGTCTAGCTTCCTGGACAGACTTGGACCTTGGACGAACTGGTGAACCTATTACTTGCAAGCGTCTCCGGGACATGCTAGAGGAAAACTGTTTAATTTGGGATACCCTCCTGGATTTGGTTGGAGAGAAGGGGAGCAGTATCTTTGGCATGGTGATCTGTGTGCTCGGTGAGCCATGCGCGCTCATTCTCCCTCCGCGTTGTTACTACAAAGTGCCGATACAAGCACCGCGTGTAACTCGAGATTGTATCGCTCAATCAGTAGGTTCGCACGAGGAAGTCCATTTTGGGCGCTGCACATGCAAAGACAAGTCTGCGACAGTCTCAAACTGCAGCCTACCCGGAACAATCCCGCACGAGGAATGCCTAGCGTATACACGGACAATTGGTGAGCTAGGATGTTGTTACCATTCATGTGGCTCTGACTGGTTATGCAGGTTGGCGTATATGGACTTTGTATGTTCATTGTGTAGGGAAGCGCGCAAGAATTGCTTGGCCGACATGGGGGGTCGTCCATGGACGGTACCATATGTATGTCTACCTTGCAAGTTTCCCGGATGATGAGACCATCTCTATCTTCGAGCACGATCGTTCTGGTCCGATCATGTCCTGGCGCTGGGCCATCTCGCTGGCTCAGGACCGCCATGTTGGTGTGGGCATATTGCGTTGTCCTTGTAATGTCACTTGCCAACTCTAGTCCGGCATTCTCATCGTCGATTGCCAAAGTCCTTCCGTGTTCCGTGCGTATCGATGGTGATAGGTTCTGGCAGGACTTCTCGCAGCGATTCATCATCGATATTCTTAATTGGCAACTGGATGTGGATTTTGAACACCATGTCTTCCGCGAATTGGTTCCAAGGAGAGCGATATTAGGATTGGGCGTCGTACCCGGCCACGTACTGGAATGGCCACTTAAATACAGTTTCCGTCGCGTGCTCCATTTTGCACATGCTGACGGAGCTATTGTATATGCGTTCGACGGCGCTTCAGAGGTCGTCGTTCAGTCAACACTCACTGCAAACGCAACGACTCGGTTTGTAATGCGGGTAACTCCATCCGCCATTGCCACTGGGCATACCGGGCATGTAGTCGCGATCGCGACCATCGATCGCGATGTAAGAATACTAACGAATGTTGCATTACCGTGGTCTCATACCATCTTGCCTAATAGTTCCGTGGTTTCGGGCCTGTGCTTTATTAGTGATGACAAGCAATTGGTTACCATAGATAACCACGGATGGTTCAAGATATGGGACGTTGCGTCATCTGCCTTGCTGAATGCGGTGCCGTCACCGAGCGGCTCCTGTGTTCTGGCTCGGTCTCCAAGTGGTCGATATGTTCTGGTAGGTACCGAGTCCGGCGGTGTCGTCACCTATGATGTAAGCACTAGACTCTTTCGAGCATACGATCGCCGTGCGACCTCTTGCGTGCGATCCGTTGCGATGTCCCATGATGACCGGTTCATAGCTGTTGGCCACGAGGACGGACGTGTTGAGACTGTTGACGCCACTTCCGGTACCTGCTTGGCTTACCGTGGGAAGGGAGACTGGCCGGTAAAGAGTGTCGCGTTCGTAGGATGGGGAGGTGACGTAGTATATGTCGGTGGGTTCTTTCGTACAGTGCTCCCTGCTGCCAGATTGAATCGGCCTCGGCGGCCGCCGCCCGATGAGTAGCTGCGATGCGCTCGGGAGCATCGACTCCCAGGCGTATTCTCTGGGTATCATCACGAACACGTACGACGCGCTCAGCAGGCTCACAGCCGTCGACTTTGCCCAGGACACGAAGCGCTTCACCTACTCCTACGATGCGGTAGGCAACCGCAGCGTGATGCAGATAGGAGACGGCGGTCGTTTCAGTTACTCGTACGATGCCGTAAATCAACTCGTGAGCATCCTGAATCCGTACTCGGAGACCACTACGATGGTGTTCGACGCCGTGGGGCAGGAAACGAAGCGATCTTTAGGAAACGGTTCTATCCTAACCTACGTATACGACACTGTGGGAAGAAACACCGTGATAGAAGCCAGGAAAAGCGACGGGACTTTGCACGCCATGTACACCGCCAGCTACGACGCAGCAGGAAACCGAGTGACAGTTCTCGAAAACGACGGAGCGATGATCACTTACTCCTATGACAATACATACCAGTTGACGAACGAGCGCCGCTCGGGCGCGAATGCGTACAACAACACGTTTACCTTCGACGCCGGAGGCAACCGCCTCACCAAGGTGACGAGCAGCGGCACAACGACCTACACGGCCGATGCTGCCGACCGCCTAACCGTGGTGAAGCCACCGGCCAGTTCCACGGCAACGCTGACCTACGATAACAACGGCAATCTGACTCTCGAGAAGACCGGGGCAGTGCTGGACACGTATACGTGGGACCCACAGAACCGCTTGACGATCTGGAATACGGGAACGTACAGCACTCTGCACACGTTCAGCTACGATCCAGACGGGCATAGAGTGAAGAGACAGCTTCCGTCAAGGACCGATACGTTCCTCAACGACGAACGGAATGTCGTGCAGGTAACGGGCGTCAACCCAGTTGTCTACGAGCAGTTGCCAGGGGAGTGGGGCTCTGTCTTCTCGAACCGCCTCACGAGCGTGAGCAAGTTCTATATCCCGGACTTCCAGGGGCATACTCGCCTTCTCTTGAACACATCGCAGGCGATAACCGACACGGCGATCTTTGATGCATGGGGAACCGAAGTTCTGCTGCCGACAACCAGCTTCAACGACCTGCGTCAATGGGGCGCTTGGGGGTACTTCCGAGATTCCCCCACCCGCAGCTATGCGTGGCACCGCCATTACCGCAGGGACTGGGGCCGGTGGATAAGCGCGGATCCGATTGGGCTGGACGGTGGGATGAACCTTTATGGGTATGTGGGGAACAGGGCGGTTATGGGGGTGGATCCATCAGGCAGAAAAGGGCTGAGATGGGTGGAGTGCGAGGGTTATCCACTGGCACAGTGTCAGAAGACGTGCGGTAAGCTCTACGTGATTGGCTGTAAGTGGGCATGGCTTCCAGACTGCGAGCGTTATCAGATTCTATGTTCGTGTGGCAGGGTTGATTGTGACCTGCGGTTCCAGAAGTGTAACCTCAGGGCCGATCGTGACTATGACCAATGCATGGCTGAGGTCGCTACCGTAGACCTTATCTGCTTGCTTGCGTGTATCGGGTCTTGGTTCGGTTATGTTGCTTGTGCGGCAGTTTGCGCCATCTCACATGGGGTCGGCCAGTCACAATGCGGCAACAGACGTTACAATGATAAGATTAAATGCATCGCAGAATATGAAGACTGCAAGAAGCGGATGCATTGATTCGGTATTGGGCATTGGAGCGTGGTGATCTGCAATCCGGTATCCTATTGTTGCCATAATCGGTGCTGCGATCAAGAATTGGAGTACTCATGCGCGCAGGACTTGCGTTTGTTTGCATCAGCTTGTTGGTGATATCTTGTTATTACGGGTGTCGCGCTCGTTTGGGAAGTGAGGCCCTTAGTCACTTTGACAAGGCAATACTGCTGGAAAATGTCGGGGATTTAGATAATGCGCTTGTACAGTGGGAACGGGTCTACCTTATACTGCCACACTCTATGACGGCATTGGAAAAGATCGGTGATATTCACCTCCGGAAGCATCGCTATGATGGGGCAATCCGTGCCTATCAGGGAGTAGTTAGTGGTCGAAGTGAAGGAACCTGCAAGGTATACATAAAGATTGGCAAAGCGTATGCTCGCTCTGGAAGAATGGCAGAGGCGTGTCGATCTTGGCGTTTGTGCAATTTGGATGCGAAGGACAGAGTCTCTACTGAGGCGTTAACTCTACTGCAGGCGAACTGTAAGGGCAGATAGGGTGAGGTGCCTGGTATGTACATGACCACCTTCGCGCAGCAGCCCGTGGGGCGTCAGACAGTCCGCGTAGACGCACTATCGCAATACACGACATACTCATATGACGCCCAGATCGCCAAACGACCATCGCCTATCAGGGCGGCGCACGGACCACATTTAACTATGACAATGTGGGTAGAATCGTCTCGATGGCTTACGGACTCGGGGTCATGACTCAGACGTTCGATGCCGTGGGCAGACTCTCGGGCTCTGTCGCACCGAACGGAGCAAGGTTCACCTACTCCTTCGATGCGAACGGGAACCGAAGCGGATTGGTAGACGCAGACGTCGGCGTTCTCACGTAACAAGCAGCCTGCCCTGCGCGCTTGTCCGGTCCTGCCGGAGCGGCATCTGCCCAGCAGGTGTCGCTCGGCATGCCGGCTCCACGGGAGCTCGGCCAGTGGTCTGCCTCTCGGGCAGCGCCGACATCGTGCGCCGCGAAGTGAATCCCTCCTCGGCATCCTCCTCCTTCCAACGCTTGCGATTCGTCTCTGATTCTGCTACACTTTTGTATTCTAATTTGCTCGTTACCGCCGTGTGGTTGAAAGGACCAGGACCCCTTTGTTCGCTCGCATTCGCGAGGATGTTCAGACTGCCCTCAAGCGCGACCCAGCCGCCAGAAATCCGCTCCAGGTCCTGACATACCCCGGCCTGCACGCCATTCTCCTTCATCGGGTCGCTCATCGTCTTTGGACGACTCGTCGCGGACCGCTGGAGCTGTTCAAGTTCACGGCAACCTGTGTGTCGGCCTTGTCCCGCTTCGTCACGAACATCGAGGTACACCCGGGCGCCACCATTGGCCGACGGTTCTTCATCGATCACGGCTCCGGCATCGTTATCGGAGAGACCGCCGAGGTGGGGGATGACGTGCTGATGTACCACCAGGTCACTCTGGGAGGCACCAGCCTAGACAAGGTGAAGCGACATCCTACCATCGGCAATAGCGTGCTCATCGGCATGGGCGCGAAGATCATCGGTGCCGTGAGTATAGGCGACCACTGCAAGATAGGCGCGAATGCGGTAGTTAACCGTGACATTCCCGCCAACTGTACGGTGGTGGGAGTTCCGGGCCGCATCGTTCTGCGCGATGGGGTTCGCATCGACGGCGACATGCCGGTGATGGACAACATCATCAACCGCGTCGACCCGCAGGACGAGGTGATTCGCGAGCTGCGGCAGCGAATGGACCTGCTCGAGCAGCACATCGAGAAGCTGGAAGGCGACCGACACCAAGTTGGCAGGCAGGAGGCCGAGCGTGGCCGTAAGTAAGGCTCGCAGAGCCCCTTGGTCGGCAGCGGCCCGTTCAGCGCGGGGAGTTCTCTCCGGCGCCGCGCTGCTCACAGCTGCAGGGATGGGCATCGCCTCGGTGAGCCAAACTCCAGATGGAATCATTGCTGCGGGAGTGCATGCAGCAGGCATGGACTGGAGCGGACTCACACAGGCCGCGGCAAAAGAGCAGCTTGGCGCATGGGCAGACGAGGAGCGAGCCAGGCGGCTTCCTCTGAGAATCGCGCCGGAGGCGAACGTGCAGAAGACCTGGACACCCAGGCTGGGAGATCTCGGCGCGGCGGTGGACGCGGATGCAACCGTTGCCGAAGCAATGGCCGTGGGTAGGCGTGACGGACTCGTCGCCGCGCTCATTGCTCGTTTCGCGGGTCGCGAGGAGGTTCACATCTCGCCAAAGTGGGTGCTGGACGAGAAGAAGGCGCGCACCTACCTCTACACGCAGGTAGCTCCGTCGGCTCGGCGAACCAAGGCAGATGCCCGATACATTCTGGTGGCCGGTAGAGGCAAGGTGGTGCCGGAGCAGGTGGGCGCGGCGCTGGACCTGGTCGAGGCAACGGGCGCCGTGGCAGCCCGCATTGTTACGGGTTCAAGAGAGCCGCTTGCGCTTCCATTGAAAGTCGTGTCGCCGCGAATTATAACGGCAGACCTGCAGGCGATAACTGGTGAGGTGGCTCGCTTTCGAACGCGCTACACTGAGCGCGGTAACCGGGAGGCGAACGTGAAGGCCTCGTGCGAGCGCATCAACGGCCATGTGGTGATGCCAGGCGAAGTCTTCTCGTACAACCAGGTCGTGGGCCCTCGGGACGCGGAGCGGGGCTACCGGATGGCAAAGGTCATCGTACGCGGAAGAGTTGAGCAGGGGGTGGGCGGGGGAATATGCCAGACTAGCACGACGCTCTACAACGCAGCGCTGCTGGCCGACCTCGATATTGTGTCCAGGAGTCACCACGCCTTTCCGGTGCCCTACTGCAAGCCGGGGACGGATGCCACCGTTGTCTACGGTCAGATAGACTTTCGCTTTCGCAACACGACGGACGCCCCAATCGCTATCTCCGCCGCAGCTGGAAGCGGCCAGGTGAATGTCCATCTCTTCGGCAAGCCCGTGGCTGGCAAGACGGTTCGAATCGAACGCACCAACATCTCTACCTGGCGGCAGGGGACTATGACGGTATCGGACCCTAGCATTGCGCCGGGGAAGACGAAGCGAATCGACAAAGGGCACGCCGGCTGGCGCGGTTCCGTCTGGCGCGTAGTGATGCAGAACGGCAAGCAGGTACGGCGCGAGCGAATCTCGTCCGATGTCTATGCTGCCGTGCCTGCCATTGTTGCTGCCGCGCCCACAGTGCCGCCAGGTGCAGGGGCAGGCAGCGCGCCAACCGCACCGAATCCAAAGCCGCTTCCAAGCCCCATCACCCCTGCCAGCATCCGCACGCAAGACCCTCCGTAACGGCTCTCTCGGCGGCGTTGATTCGTCCGAATCCGCGTTTCTTGCCATACCTCATGTCACTCTGTCAGACGGGTGTCTACCCCGGCGTCCCAGCGTCTGAAAATCGTTCCAAAATACCCAAGATAACCGCTTGACATCGGTTCGGTGAACGTTTATACTCCACGAATACAACTTCAGTGGAGACTACGTAGAGACGGAGTGGGGGCCAGGTGGATGGTCTTCGTCCAATACCACCATCATGGCCGACACAGCAAACGCGACAACCTTCCTAGGCGAGTTCGAGCACTCAACGGACGACAAGGGCAGAGTGATCATCCCGTCCGACTTCCGGACAGGGCTCGGATCGAAATTCATCGCTACGCGTGGGCCGGATCGTTGCGTCTGGCTGATGCCCGAGAGTTTTTGGAACGAGATACTCGCCCGCCTGGGGTCAGACTTTCTACATCCTGCTGCGGGCTTCCTGCAGCGCATGTTCGGCAGTCGCACAGAGGTAAGCTTCGACGCACAGTTTAGGCTGGCGGTGCCGAAGCACCTTCGCGACTGGGCCGGCATCACCGCCGACGAGACGACGAGCATAATCGGGCAGGGTCCCAAGATCGAGCTTTGGCGTCGAGGCGCCTGGCTCGAGCAGAATTCACAAACCCTAAGTTCTTCAAACATGTACGACAGCTTTCGGCAGCTTGCCGCATCGGTGCCGGCAGGGGAGTGACGCAGCCGTTTCACGAGCCGGTGATGGTGGAGGAGGTCCTGCGCCTTCTCGACCCAGTGTGCGGTGGCGTTCATATAGATCTGACTGCAGGTGGTGGGGGACATGCCCTTGCGGTCGGCAGGCGGCTGGAGCCCGGCGGCTCGCTGGTGATGTTCGACAGAGATGCTGAAGCGCTTACAGTTGCACGCGAGAGAGTGGCGGGTCTCAACCTTCGAATTGAAGCAGTACAGGCTAACTTCTCTGATGTAGAGAGTCAGCTTGATGCACTCGGAATTGGGCAGCCGGATACGATGTTGCTGGACCTGGGCGTGTCGTCCCACCAGCTCGACTCGGCGGAACGAGGCTTTAGTTTTCGGCTGGATGGGCCGCTCGACATGCGCCTTGATGCGAGTTCGGGCGAGACAGCGGCCCAGATGCTGGCCAGGCTGGATGCATTGGAGATCGAGCGCATCCTCCGCGAACATGGAGATGAAAGATGGGCGAGGCGCATAAGCTCCGCCATCGTACGCGCTAGGTCATCGGCGCCTATTTGCACGACCTTGCAGTTAGCAGATATTGTTCGCTCCGCAGTGCCGCGGTCCATTCACGATCACAGGATTCACCCTGCCACGCGCACGTTCATGGCACTCCGGATCGCGCTCAATGGCGAGATGGAGGCTCTGGAAGCTGGTCTGGCGGCTTGTATTCGCCGGCTGGCGCCGGGTGGGCGCATTGCCGTATTGAGCTGGCAGAGCAATGAGGATAGGCGGGTCAAGCGCGAGTTTGCGAGGCTCAGTGGAATCTGTCAGTGCGAGCCGGGCTTGCCGGACTGCCGGTGCGGCGCGAGGGTGGATCTGGAGAGATTGGTTCGCAAGCCGCTAGAGCCAACGCCTGCCGAGATTAGTGCAAATCTGCGGGCACGCAGTGCAAAGCTGCGCGGTGCTCGCAAGCTGCCGTAGGGACAATACTGTTCAGTTGAGTGAACAACAGCGCATCCTTCGACTGCGCCTCGATACGGCTGAGGCGCGCTCAGGACGAGCGGGATCGGCTAGGCGATCAATATTGGCCGTAGAGACACCATGTAGCGCCTGTAAGGTTTGAGGCTATCACGAAATACCCAGGAGAGCGACGATGGCAGTACGTCAACTAGTTCCCAGCGAGTACTTAGCGCCCCAGCAAGCGGCGAGGCGGCCAAGAACTTCCGCACGGCGGCGGCAAGGTGGCAGCTGGCTCCGGGCACTCACACTAGCAACCATGAGGAATGCCGCAAATGTACGGGCAGTTTCCGCGCCGCTTAGGGCTCCGGCCATGGTTGCGGTTGCACTCTCCATCCCTGCCATCTATGCCCTATGTGGGCATGTCCAAATGACGGCAGCAAACTTCAGGATGGTTGCGCTTCGGCATCAGGTGAACGAGGTACACAAGCGACAACATGTGGCAGAGACGCGCCTGGCCGCCGCCCGTTCAGAGGATGCGATGAAGAAGTGGACGGCGGCCCGCGGCCTAGAGCCTCTTAGCCATGAGCGCGAATATCACGTCGGCGTCGGCTTGGTGAAGGGAGACTAGAGAGTTGGCAATCAGTATTCGCCCTCAGAACACGATTACGTGGCGCCTAGGCGCTCTCTCTTCCCTCATTGCGCTGCTCTATGGCCTGCTGCTCATCCGACTGGTCTATCTGCAGGTGGTTCGCGGAGATTACTACCGGTCCGAGGCCCTCACAATGCGTAGCCGCGAAATCCCGTTGCCTGCACGTCGCGGCGCGATCTTGGACCGTGAAGGCAAGCCGCTCGCAGTCACCACCTATCCAGTCGCCGTCGTTGTGGATCCGGAGATGATCCTCGACCCGCCAAAAACAGCCTCTCTAGTTGCAAAGGTCACTGGGCTCGACGCGGCCGAGGTTCTGCCCAAGCTGGTCAAGGGCTTGACATCTCAGAAAAAGAAGATCAGATACTCGCTCATCCGGCGTGGTCTTAGCCCAGCCGTAGAGGACACTTTGGAGCAGCTTCGGCAAGATGCTGCCAATCACGACCACCTTGCGGCGGTGGCCGTAGTTCCGGAGCCAAAGCGCAGCTATCCCGGCGGCAGAACTGTGGTTCACGCAGTAGGTGTGACCGGCGAGACCAAGAGCGGACGTGAAGGACTGACTGGGTTTGAGCGCCAGCACAATGTGCAGCTCGCCGGAAGTCCGGGCCGTATGGTGGCGGAGGTCGACGACAGGCGCCGTGTCATCGCCGGCACCCAGCAGAGACTCTCGGATGCCAAGGACGGCGCCGACCTGCGCACCACCATCGATTCATACGTGCAGCGAATAGCCTCGTCAGCGCTCGCTGATTGCGTCAAGCGGTTCAACCCAAAAGGCGCGACGGTGATTGTGGTGGATCCACGGACGGGCGACGTGCTGAGCATGGTCTCGTATCCGGACTACGACCCGGACAATCGTCCGAAGAGAGGCTGGAATCCGGAGTCTCTCAGGAATCGACCCCTCGACCTCTATGAGCCGGGCTCAACGATGAAACCCGTAACGGTAGTGACCGCGCTGGATCAGGGGGCAATTAGCACGACGACAACGTTCACATGCCCAGGCTACATGCAGGAAGGAAAGCGAATCATTCGCTGCTCGCTGCATGGCGACGATGTGGGCCGAGGCCACGGAACTCAGAATTATGTGGGAGTACTCGCCAAATCATGCAACATTGGAACAGCGATGATGGCAAAACGTCTGGGTGCAGCGCGCTGGGAAGCCGGATTTGATCGATTTGGCCTGCATGAGCCGACGGGCGTTGGGCTGCCTCGCGACTTTCGCGGACGCTTTGGATTTGGAATAGACGATCACATTAAGGGGACTGCGCAGCTCACTCGGGCTGCATTCGGACAGGCCGTACTGGTCTCCCCCCTTTCGCTTCTCATGTGCTATGCGGCCATCGCAAATGGCGGCGTTCGGATGCAGCCACGCTTGCTCTTGGCAGAGCAGGGCTCGGAGGGTGAGGTGCTCCGCCGATTCGCCCCAGTGGAACTCGGCTTGGTTGCAAAGCCTAAGGTCGTCGAGATGGTGCGGGCTGCCTTGGAGAATGTGTGCATCGCCGGAACCGGCAAGTCTGCCAAGCCAATCGGCTACACAACGGCCGGCAAGACAGGATCGGCCCAGAAGGTAGAGCACAAGGCCAGGGGGTACTCGGGAGACAAATATGTGTCGTCTTTCTACGGGTTCGTGCCTGCCCGAAGTCCTCGCGCGGCCATCTGCGTGGTGGTGGATGAGCCGAAAGGCTCGCACCTCGGCGCAGTAGTTGCTGCGCCTGTTTTCAAGAAGATCGCTAGACAACTGATGTGGTACTGGAAGGTTTCGCCGGATGAGAGCGAGAAGTCGCCGGTTCACTTGGTGCGCTCGTAGGCTGCGGGGCTTGTCCCCTCCCGTGTAGGGCTGCGGGGCTTGCCGAACCCGTGTTGGGCTGCGGGGCTTGCCGAACCCGTGTTGGGCTGCGGGGCTTGCCCCGCCCCAGGTCTCACTTGCTGTACAATGCTATAATATTGCCACCCCAGTAGGACCCGTGCCATGCCTTCAGTTGCACTAGACGAGCTCTGCCGAGTGGCACATCTGCCCGCTCCGACGTCCCAGGAGCAGGTGAATGTGTCGTCAATCACCCACGACTCTCGGCTGGTGGGTCCAGGCAGCCTGTTCGTCTGCCTCGCTGGAGCGAAACACGATGGCCACGCCTTCGCCATGGATGCCATCGCTCGCGGAGCCCGTGCCTTGGTGGTCGACGCCGAGCGGGCTGCATCAGTGGCAGGCGCGGTTCCCCTGGTTGTTGTGCCGAGCACGCGCAATGCTCTGGCGCCGCTCTCCGCTGCGTTTCATGGCTGGCCGAGCCGCAAGTTGACTCTCATCGGCGTGACAGGCACAAACGGCAAGACCACTACCACGCGGCTGACAGCCGCAATCCTGCGAGCGGCCGGGCAGAGCGTGGGCACGGTCGGGACCCTTGGCGCGGAAATCGACGGGAGGCCAATCGACTCATCGCACACCACTCCAGAGGCGGACCAGCTTCAGAGCATCCTGGCCCTCATGGTTGCCGAGGGCGCCGATGCATGCGTGATGGAGGCCTCGTCGCATGCTATCGACCAGCACAGGTGCGATGCGCTCTGCTTCTCAGGAGCGGTATTCACAAACCTAACCCAGGATCATCTCGACTACCACGGCACTCTCGACAACTATTTCCAGGCCAAGCGCAAGCTGTTTACCGGCCTAGCGGAGCCGGGTGATCGGCCAATGATGTCTGCGGTGAACGTGGATGATCCGTATGGGCGCCGCCTGGCAGTGGAAGCACAGGGCAACGTGGTGACCTACGGCCTTGAGGACGTCGGCGCTCAAGTAAGGGGTTCAGGAGTAATCTGCCGGCCAGAGTCTACCGAGTTTCGTCTCTCTGTCGCCGACGAGCATGTTGAAGTGCGGCTCCAGATCGGGGGCGCGTTTCAGGTCTACAACGCTCTGGCAGCGGCTGCGGTCTGCATTGGCTTAGGCGTAGATCTTCCAACCGTCGCGCGTGGCCTCGGCAGCGTTGCAGGGGTGCCGGGTCGGTTCGAATCGGTGCCGAACACCCGCGGTCTTGGAGTTGTGGTGGACTACGCGCACACACCGGACGGTCTTAGGAACGTCCTAACTTCCGCCCGGGGCCTCTCGCCCGCGCGCCTAATCATTGTGTTTGGGTGCGGCGGCAACCGTGACCGCACCAAGCGGCCCATTATGGGCTCCATCGCCGGTGAATTGGCGGATATGGCGATTGTGACCTCAGACAATCCTCGCCACGAGAACCCGGACGAAATCATTGCCGAAATCATGGCTGGCACATCCGGCGCAGTCGCTCGGGTTTTGGTGGAACCGGACCGGCGGTCTGCGATTGAGCTTGCCCTTCGGGAGGCGGCTCAAGGCGACCTGGTGGTCATTGCCGGCAAGGGTCACGAAGACTATCAGCTAGTGGGCGACGCGGTACTGCCCTTCGACGACCGACAAGTGGCCCTTGAGCTTCTTGGCGCATAGACGTTGGTAACTAACATGTGCTCGGTTGCGTTTGTCGCGGCCCTTGTTGCGGGAACAGCGATCGGCAAACCGGTCATAGACGTTCTCAGAATTCGCGGAGCACGGCAAACAGTATCTGAGGATGCGCCGTCGAGCCATGCTGCTAAGCAAGGCACGCCCACAATGGGTGGGATTATCATTCTGGTCGCATTTACGGCTGGATTTGCGGCGGCCTGGTTGGGCGGGGCAAGGCTGTCCGGGGCTGTACCGGTGTGCGTACTTATTGCGTGCTGTGCCGCAATAGGGCTTTGGGACGACCTTCTCATTGCTCGGCGCGGCAAGAACTTGGGTCTGAAGGCTCGGCACAAGCTTGCCCTGCAGGTCATCGCAGCGATAGGGTTTGTGTGTTGGTTGAGTGGCTCGATTACGACCACGGTTCAGGGTGTTGAGCTTGGATGGGCATACTATCCACTTGCTGTCGTGCTCATCGTGGGCCTTACGAACGCGGTCAACTTGATGGATGGCCTGGATGGCTTGGCAGCCGGGGTGTGCGCGATAATTCTCGTTGGAATTGTCCTTGCATCATCCGTTCACAATGCAGCCTGGTCGGTCTGCCTTGCGGCAAGTCTTGCCGGAGGATGCTGTGCGTTTTTGTGGTTCAATTGCCACCCGGCGCAAGTGTTTATGGGCGATACCGGTTCGCTGGCGCTGGGCGGTGCAATCGCGGGACTCGCGCTTGCAGGCAAGTTGGAGGTGCCCACGCAGGTCTTTGCCGTGGTGCCGTGGATCGAGACCCTCTCGGTGATAGGCCAGGTAGCAGTGTTTAAGGTGCGGAAAGCGCAGCGGGGATTGGCCTACGCACAAGTGCACCGACTGTTCAGGCGCACGCCGCTGCATCACCATTTTGAAGAGCTGGGCATGCCCGAGACGCGAATAGTGGCACGGTTCTGGTTGGCGAGCGCGGCAGCTGTCGCACTCGGTCTGTTGGTGTGGCGGTAACCATAGTTCGCCGTACAGAGGAGCACAGGAGCGTGACTACAGCAGTGAAGACCCGGCAGTTTGAAGGCAAGAGAATTGCGCTGATTGGCATCGGGCGTACCGGGCTAGCGGCAGCCCCAGTGCTGTCGCATCATGGCGCGAAAGTTGTGATTGCCGACACCGCACAAGAGGCCGAGCTCGGGGCACGCCTAGGTGCGGCACGTGCGCTGGACGTCGAGCTGTTTCTGGGCAAAACCGCACTTTCGGCGCTGGATGGCGCCGATATCGTTGTGCCGTCTCCCGGTGTCCCACGAGACGCTCCCATATTGCGAGACGCAGTTCGACGCGGCATGCGTATCTGCTCGGAGATTGAGATTGCCTATCTGCTTGCCGAGGCGCCTATCCTCGCGGTTACCGGGACGAACGGCAAGACAACGACCGCTATCCTTCTTGGCGAGATGCTGCGAGCGGACGGGCGAAAGACCTTTGTGGCCGGAAATGTCTCTGCGGACGATGTGAAGCTGCCACTCATCACCGCGGCGCATGAGGCGCAGGCGGACGAGCCGATCGTCGCCGAGGTTAGCTCCTTCCAGCTCGAATGGGTTCACGAGTTTCGTCCAAAGGTGGGCATTCTCACCAATATCACTCCAGATCACCTAAACCGCCACCACGATGTGTCGGAGTATGTCGGCTGCAAGGCCAGACTCTTTGCAGCGCAGAGGCCCGACGATGTGGCCGTCGTGAACGCAGTGAACCGCTATGCACGAGAGATCGGGCAAGACTTGGTGTCGCGGCGTATCTGGTTCGACCGACAGCACTGCCGCCCGACCGACTCGGCTTGCGTGAGGGGTGGTCAGATCGTTGTGCGATGGGACGACCGGGAGATTCCCATTTGCAGGGCCGACGAGCTGCAGATTCCAGGCACGCACAACCTCGAGAACGCCCTGGCTGCGAGCGCCGCAGCGATTGCATTTGGTGCAGAGCCGGACGCCGTAGCGGAAGCGCTACGCAAGTTCGAGGGTGTTGTTCATCGGATGGAGCCGGTCCGGCGCATCGGCGGAGTGCTGTATATCAATAACAGCATGTGTACCAATGTAGACGCTGCGGTGCGGTCGTTGGATGCCGTTGGCGGACCGGTGGTGGTTATTGCCGGTGGCGTCTCCAAGAACAGTGATTTCGCCCCTCTCGGCGCTGCGCTTGCGCGTGGCGCCCGCCACCTCGTCGTGCTTGGGCGCGCAGCGGATGAGATAGCGGAGGCCGCCCGTGAGGCCGGGCTGACATCCATTAGCCACGCTGATTCGCTGGAAGAGGCAGTAACCCGGGCCACGGCGGTTGCCCTTCCGGGCGATGCCGTTATGCTCTCTCCTGCGTGCGCGAGCTTCGACATGTTCCAAGACTTCGAGCAGCGCGGCGAGGCATTCAGGCAGATCGTTCGTTCCATCCCAAACGTGTGAGGCAGCCGTGAGCGCAGTTCCCATAGACAACAGGCCTCGCATAGACCGGGTCCTCCTAAACATCGCGATCGCACTGCTTGCAATCGGCCTCGTGATGGTGTTCAGTGCAAGCTATGCACGCGCGATGTCAGGAGACGGCGGCAACGGATACTATTTCGTTAAGCGCCAACTCTTCTTCGCCGGAGTCGGGCTGTGTGGGATGCTCGCCGTGATGCGAGTGCGGCGCAAGACATTGTTTGACCTGGCAGTGCCTCTTCTCGCGCTAGCGGTCGGACTATTGATTCTCTGCTGGGTCCCCGGCATCGGCATCTCCGAGAGAGGCGCGCACCGGTGGATAGGGTATGGGCAGCTCCGGTTTCAGCCTGCGGAGTTTGCCAAGCTGGCCGTAGTGCTCTACCTGGCGGCTATGCTGAGCTCCATGAGGAAAGGCATTCGCGAGCCGTGGCGCGGTTTCGGCGTGCAGGCACTCATAGTTGGCTTCGTCTGCGTGCTGATCGAGCGCGAGCCCGACATGGGCACTGCAGCCGTTGTGTTTCTCACCGCATTCTCCATGCTGTATCTTGGCGGCGCGCGCCCGGTCCACCTTGCTGTAGCGATCGGTGTTTCGCTCTTGGGCGCTGCGGGAGCGGTTCTCATGCATCCGTACCGTTTGCAGAGAATACTCATGTTTCTGAATCCCCACAGCGATCCGCTGGACGGCGGATACCAGATTATTCACGGCGTTGTGGGGGTAGGGTCTGGTGGCGTGACCGGAGTGGGCGTCGGATTTGGTCGCGAGAAGTTCTACTTGCCCGCGGCCAACACGGACTACGTCTTCGCCACAGTGGCGGAGGAGGTGGGCCTGCTGGGAGGGGTGCTCCTAATCGGCCTCATTCTATGGCTCGGATACCGGGCGTACCGTATTGCTTGCGAGGTGAATGACGACTTTCTGCGCCTTGTTGCCGCAGGCGTAACGCTCACCATCTGCTGGCAGGCGCTCATCAACATGTCTGTGGTAACCGCCTCCATTCCTGCCACTGGCGTGCCTCTGCCGTTTGTAAGTTACGGGCCGAATTCGCTCATCATGATGCTGCTAGGAATTGGGCTGCTGCTCAATATATCGCAATACAGAAGTCCACGCGACATGCGACGGGCGCGCCGACGATGAGGTTTGTCTTCACCGGCGGTGGCACAGGGGGACACCTCTATCCGGCTATTGCAACCCATGAGGCGCTGATGCGTCTGGTGCCGACGGCGCAGTGTGCGTACGTAGGCGCTAGGACGGGTATTGAGGCACGTGTGGCGCCGGAGTTGGGAATTGAGTTCGTGGGAGTCGCAACTCGCAAGGTGCGCCGCAACCCGATCCACCCTTCCACGGTGCTTGCCCTTGTCGCATTGGTGCGCGGAACGCTGCAGTGTCGGTCATTCTATCGCCGCTTTCGTCCGAGTGCAGTTCTCGGAACAGGCGGATACGTCGCCGCCGCTGCCGTTCTCGCAGCACAGCGGATGGGAATACCGACAGCGATCCTTGCGCCAGACGCGGTGCCGGGACGCACGAACCTGATTATGAGCAAGCGAGCTGACCGCGTCTGCACCTGGCTGGGGCACCCTCATTCCGAGTATCCGGCTTCGTCGTCTGTCGCGACTGGCTTCCCAGTGCGCAGCGGAGTTCTGGAACCGGTGGACAAAGGGGTAGCACGGAGATGTCTAGGCCTTGACGAGAGCCGTCCAACCCTCTTCGTTACCGGTGGCAGCCAAGGTGCAATGGGCATAAATCATCTGGTCGCGTCTGCACTCGGCCACTTTCAGGAGGACTTGCAGGTCCTGCACCAGACCGGACCGAATCAGCAGCTGGCTGCCGTCCAGCTTGAGAAACTGCGATGCGGGTATGTGGCGATGCCTTTCCTGGATGAGAAGCAGATGCCGCTCGCGCTTGCGGCGGCGGACCTGGTGGTTTCTCGGTCCGGCGCATCCACGCTTGCGGAGCTAACCGGCACGGGCATTCCGTCTATTCTCATTCCACTGCCCACGGCGTATGCAGACCACCAAACGGCCAATGCACGATGCGTCGAGGCGGCAGGGGCAGCTTTGTTGTTATCACAACCCCAGCTGGCAGGGGAGACCCTTGCACAAAGTGTCCTGTCCCTTCTAGGCGACGAATGCGCCCTGCAGCGGATGAGTGTCGCCGCCACGGAGTTCGGCCGCCCAGGGGCCGCAGACACTGTGGCTCGGATTCTCCTCGACCTGGGAGCTTAGCGGATGCGCGGCATCGAAGGTCTAGCCTCCGTACACTTCATCGGCATTGGAGGCGCTGGAATGAGCGCTCTCGCCTCCATGCTGCTGTCACGCGGCGTTCGAGTGACCGGCTCAGACCGGCAGGCAAGCGCGATTACGTCGCGGCTGCAGGCCGCTGGGGCAATCGTCTGGACACCCCACTGTGCGCTACGCCTTGCCGAGGCGCCGGCAAGCCTAGTTGTTGCGTCCGCAGCCATACCGTCCGAGAATCCGGAGCTGGTCGCAGCACATCAGAGCGGCATAGAGGTCATCAGCAGAGCCGAGATGCTTGGGCGCGTTATGGCGGAGTATGGCGGGCCAAGGATTGCTGTCACCGGCACCCACGGCAAGACGACGACCACCGCTATGCTGAGCGTTGCCCTTGCAGAGGCTGGGCTGGACCCAACTTCTCTGATTGGCGCGGACTACCGTGACTATGGTGGGAACACGCGCATTGGCAAAAGCCAGGTGTTTCTGACCGAGGCATGTGAGGCATACGACTCGTTCCTGCAGTTGAGGCCCGATATCGCGGTGATCACGAATGTAGAAGCGGACCATCTCGACCACTACGGAACCGTGGATCGGATGATGGCGAGCTTTGTCCAGTTTGCCTCTTCAGTGCCGGCATCCGGCGCTATCGTCTATACGATGGACGATCCCGGGGCGGCCCTGCTCGCGAACCACGGCGATGTGTCCGCGAGCGTACGAAAGCTAGCCATTTCGGCATCGGACAGGCCCGGCGCCGACTTGTTTACGGTTAACCCGGACGCGGGCACGCCGAATCGGTGGCCTGTCTACTCGCGCCTTGAGGGGACCACAAGCCAGATTGGTGAGCTTGCGCTGGTGGTTCCAGGCGCCCACAACAGGCTGAACGGGCTCAACGCATTGGCCGCAGGGATTGCAGCAGGGGGCGATGCGGAGCCGCTCCTGCTTGGACTGAGCAAGTTTCGAGGAGCCGAGAGGCGCTTCGAGCTGCTTGCTGATGTGCGCGGCATCTTGGTGGTGGATGACTACGCGCACCACCCGACCGAGGTGCGTGCCACCCTTGCTGCCTCCCGCACTCATTATCCCCAGCGGCGAATTCTGCTGGCGTTTCAGCCTCACCTCTACAGCCGGACCCGAGATTTCTTTGACGAGTTTGCCCTTGAATTGTCTGCAGCGGATGTGCTGGTGCTTACGGACGTGTATGCTGCCCGAGAAGCGCCCATCGTAGGCGTCAGCGTTGCAGAACTGGCTCAGCGGATCAGGCTTCAGAAGTCCGGCATCCGGGTAGTCTATGTTCCGGACCTGAGGGATGTTGCCGAGACCTTGCTAGAGTTGGCTATGTCTGGGGACTTGGTGATAACGATGGGTGCGGGCGATATTCGTCAGGCCGGAGAGCAGTTCGTGTTGGCATTGAAACAGATGCGAAGTGCAGAGGCGCAAAATTGACACCCGCGGACTTCAGACGAACACGGCTGCGTGCGGCACGAACGGTGGGCCTGTCTCCATGCGTTCCGCATCAGGCCGAGCGGAAGCGGCAGTTTGCGAGCGTCCGAAGCGGCGGCAGCCGCACTCTCACCTGGCTTTCTGTCGGCCTTGGCGCCGCTGTGGTGCTGATGGCGCTCACATCGCCCCTAGCCTCTGTACGCCGCGTGGACCTTCACGGTGCGGTTGGAGTGAGCGCGAAAGAACTTGCTCAAGCCACGGAGGTTTGCCGGCTTCCTCGCGGAGCCAATATCTTCCTCACCAGTCCGCGGAATCTGGCACAGCGGCTCGAGGCGATGCCGTGGGTAGAGGCTGCCTCCGCAGCAAGAACGTTCTCGCTTGGAATATCGATCCAGATAGTGGCACGAAAGTCGGTGGCCGCATACATGGCGCCCGCGGGCACTGTGGAGATAGACCGTCATAGAGTCGCGGTGCGCCGAGCTGCTGCCGGCACACTCCTGCCTAACATCGAGATTGTGCCTCAACGTGAAGCCGCGGTTGGTAAGACAGTTGCCGAACCTATGCTTGATGACGTTCTGGAGGTGCTCCGCTCGGTGGGGGCGATCAGGGGAGTGACCGTACGGAAAATAGTCGTTGATAATGGTGGGGATATGTGCTTAAATATCAACGATGACCTGGGAATCTTGCTGGGCTCGGTAGATGAGCTGTCTGCGAAGCTAGCGGCACTACGACAGGTTCTCGGCAAGGATCCTCGGCTTGGTCTGGACCTTGTGACGGTAGATGTCCGCAATCCTCGGGCCGTCACGTGCAGGCCGCGAAGCATGCCCCGGCGAAAGGTCTCGTATCTATTGGCGGTAGGTCGTTTTCAGACTATATAACAGCGGGTATTCTGCCCGCAGACAGTGCGCGGGTAATAACAAGTGAACCTAACTTCTGCTGCAAACGAGCATCGTCACCAATCTTGGATACTGCAGGTGACGGGGCTCTGTTTTGCGTTGGGCCTGTTGCTCGCTGGCTCGGTGCTCACGGTGAGCAGCGTACACCGGGCTGGAGGCGGCGTGCGGGTTGGCGTGCCGCCTGCGACCGGAGCCAGGACCACGGAGACCGTAAAGAAGCTCACTGACACCGTCAAGAAACTAGAGACAGAGATCGGCAAGCTGCGGGACGACAAGACCAAGCTCGAGATGAGCCTTGCGCAGGGGGATAACCAGGCGAAAGCGCTCAATGACGTGCTCCAGAAGACGAAGATGCTTGCGGGCCTCCTGGATACAGAGGGAAAAGGGGTCGTACTCGTTCTCAACGACAGTCAGAAGCGTCGATCATCGGTTCGAGCGTTTGACGCAGACAAGTTCATCATTCACGATGTGGACCTGCAGCAGGTCGTCAATGAGATGCTTGCGTCTGGCGCAGAGGCGATAGGCATAAACGGGCAGCGGATGATTGGCAGAACCTCTATTCGTTGTGTCGGACCGACAATCCAGGTTAACGGCGTGCCTATCTCGCCTCCATTCACCGTATCGGCAATCGGCCCTCCCGAGACGCTTGCGGGCGGGCTGAACCTGCCGGGAGGAGTCCTGGACGGCCTGCGAACTTACGATCCGGATATGTTCAAGCTGGAGAAGCATGAAAGGGTTGTATTGCCGGCATATGCGGGCAGCACGGAGTTGCGGTACTCTATGACCAGAAGTGAAAATGCGTCCGGCAGCAAAAGCAAGTTACCCGAATGACAGCGCTTCCAGCGGTAGGCCTTTGCATCGGCTTCATAATTGGGGTGTTGTTGTTCACCCAGGCGAACATCTCCGGCGAGCTGGCAAGCGTCTATGCGCCCTATCTCTCGCTGGCGGCACTTGCGGGAGTGGACACCGCGCTTGGGGGGATTCGCGCGGGGCTGCAGGGCCAGTTTCAGGATGACATCTTCGCTTCGGGATTCGTCCTGAACACCCTCACGGCGGCCGGCTTGGCGTACCTGGGTGACAAGATCGGCGTTGACTTGTTTCTTGCAGCCGTCGTTGCGCTTGGAGGCAGGGTTTTTCTGAACATATCGATCATCCGCCGCCACATTCTGAGCCGGCGGACCTTGAGGCGCGCCGAGGCAGCCTCGAGCGACGCAGAGCAGCCCGCGCCCGGCTGACGAACGTCGTGATGTCTCGGAGCGTTGCCGCATAGACGTGGGGGATGTGATTGCGAATAGGAGATCCAGTTGACGCCTAACACAGTTGTAGCCGGCCTAGACATCGGCACTACCAAGATATGCTGCGTCGTGGCCGAGGTGGGCGCTGCTGGTGAACTCATTATCAGTGGAGTGGGCGTCAGCCCGTCCGAAGGCCTCAAGCGAGGGGTGGTGGTGGACATTGAGGCCACTACTCAAGGCGTTGGCGCGGCAGTTCAGAAGGCTGCGAATCAGTCTGGACGCGAAATCACACAGGTCTATGTGGGGGTCACAGGGGAGCACATCTCTTCGCTCAACTCCAAGGGCGTTACGGCAATCACGCATGCCGACCGCGAGATTCATCAGGATGACGTAGACCGTGCCCTGCACCAGGCCCGGGTGATCGTCATTCCTCCAGACAGGGTCATACTCCACGCGATTCCAAGAAGCTACTCCATTGATGGGCAGAATGGCATTCGCCATCCAGTCGGCATGAGCGGCACTCGTCTCGAGGTCGAGACGCACATCGTAACCGGCGCCCATACCTTCCTTCAGAACGTGGAGAAGTGCGTTGCACGCTCCGGCCTTGGTCTTCAAGAGATGGTGCTCGAACCGTTGGCCACCAGCACAGCGGTCCTCACGCCCGCAGAGCGGTCCCATGGCGTCTGCCTTATTGATATTGGGGGCGGCACCACCGATATGGGCATCTTCATTGAGGGCGAGATATACTATTCGGCAGTCGTGCCTGTGGGTGGAAGCCATGTCACGACCGATCTCGCGCAGCTCCTTCGGATCCCCGTGGACCATGCGGAGCAGGTGAAGAAGGAGCACGGCCACGCGGTCTCGGCTCGCGTAGGAGAGGCTGAGAGCGTGCCTATTCAGCAGATCGGTTCACCTGCGCCGCGCCCGCTGAGGCGTCGCGCAGTGGCCGAAATCGTTGAGGCCAGAATGCAGGAGCTATTCCAACTTGTGCAGAATGAGATAGACAAATCCGGGTGCAAGCAGCGACTGCCTGCTGGGGTCGTTATCACGGGTGGCGGGTCGGATTTGCAGGGTGCCCTGGAGTGCGCCGGGGCGAAGCTCGGCATGCCGGTGCGACAAGGTAAGCCGGAAAGGCTTCCCGGCCTGGGAGACACGATCTCGGCGCCGCAGTTCTCAACTGCAGTGGGCCTTGTGCAGTACGGCGCGGCTGCGCACCTGAGGGCCAATCAGCCGTCCGGCTCGGACCCATGGTCGAAGCTGACCGGATTGATCTCCAAGCGTTTCGGTCGCGCCAAGTGACATAACCGCAATAGACTGTCTTACAAAAATAGTTTTCACATTCATCAGGGAGCGGCTACAATCATGCCAGGTATTTCCGGAGCGTACCACGGTTACGACAACGGCGAAGCAATAATCAAGGTTGTTGGAGTAGGTGGAGGAGGAACAAACGCGGTTAACCGCATGATCGAGGCCGGTCTGAACGGCGTCGAGTTCATCGGGATGAATACGGACCGTCAGGTTCTGAGCGTCTCTCTGGCCAAAAACCGGCTTCAGCTTGGAGACAACCTTACTCGGGGCCTGGGAGCCGGGGGCAATCCTGAGATTGGCCGAAGCGCCGCCGAGGAGAGCAAGAGCGAGATCAAGAAGGCCCTCGAGGGCGCTCACATGGTCTTCATCACCGCCGGCATGGGCGGAGGAACGGGCACGGGAGCTGCACCGGTTATAGCTGGAATTGCCCGCGAGATGGGTGCGCTCACCGTCGGAGTGGTCACCAAGCCCTTCAAGTTTGAAGGTCCCCGCCGCATGCGCACCGCCGAAGAGGGCATAGACAACCTGAAGTCCAAGGTCGACACCGTGATCGTGGTGCCGAACGACAAGCTGCTGGCGGTGGGCGACAAGAAGATGACCCTCGTGGATGCCTTCCGACTCGCGGACGACGTACTGCGACAGGGCGTGCAGGGCATCTCGGACATCATCACTATCCCGGGCCAGATCAATGTGGACTTTGCCGATGTGAAGGCGACCATGGAGAACGCAGGCACCGCCCTAATGGGGATCGGAATCGCCTCGGGAGATCACCGAGCGGTCGAGGCCGCTCAGAGCGCAATCTCGAGCCCGCTGCTCGAAACGTCAATCGAGGGCGCCGTTCGGGTTCTCATCAACCTGACTTCCGGGCCGGACCTTACTCTGGCCGAGGCGAACGAAGCCGCGCAGCTCATCACCAGCCTGTGTGACCACAAGGACGCCAACATCATCTTCGGCTGGGTGCCGGATCCGTCGATGGAGGGCCAGGTACGCATTACTGTGCTGGCGACCGGCTTCCAGAACAAGCCGCAGAGCCAGCAGGCGCACTCATCCGCAAGCCAGCAAGCGCCACAAGCCAATGCCCGCCAGCTCGAGACGCCGCCTGCAATTCGCCAGCAGCCCGCGCCAATTGCGCATTCCACTACGCCTCCACGCGCCGAGCAGGAGGAGACAGTCAAGACGATTAACCAGGACGATCTGGATATTCCCACATTCCTCCGCAGGCGGTAGATCGCAAAGGTCGGTTCGTTGCCGCAGCAGAACAGGGCGCCGATTTTCGGCGCCCTGATTCACGTTCCGGCCCCCTGCGACGTTGGGATTGCGCAGAAACGCAGATAATCATGGGTATTCTAGTTCACGGTCGTCGCCCGAACCCACCCTCAATTCTTAATCATCGTACTAGAAAATCGAGGTCGGCGATGGCGATAATGGACGTGGGAATGTCGTACTATTAGGTTGTGATCGAATATCTGCCGGCCGAGGACATCCCACACCTCAGAGTCACCCGGCATGCTGCACGGCCTGCCCGCAGTAGCACGTTTCGCAGAAGGAGTACACATGGCGAAGGCAAACATGAGGTCCCAGTGCCGAAAGTGTGGCTACGAAACGGCTCGCAGC
>VFKD01000076.1 GCA_009885735.1 bacterium | reverse complement strand
GAGGACATCATCAGCAGTCCGGAGCAGAGCCTCTTCATGTATCTGGCGCTCAAGCGTGCGGGCATTTCGGCGGAGCTACACATCTACGCGGGCACTGCGCACGACTTTGGGGTTCGAAAAGCCGACCGTCCCTATGCGGCCTGGACCACGGCCTGCGCCGCGTGGCTGAAGGACGTGGGGTTTCTGGGAAAGGCGTCCTCACGCGGGGGCGCGGAGAGCTCGAGGTAGGGCAACGGCTTTCTCACGCGAAGGCGCGAGGTCGCGAAGCACGGCAAGGTCTAGGGCAAGGTCGTACCGATGAGGACTGGCTGAGATGAGCGTAGGCATCGCGCACGTCACTTGCAGATTGAGAGGAGAATTACCGTGGAGCCCGACATTTCCTTCCAACTTGGCTTTTTAGTCGTATTGGCAGTTATTGCATGGCTCGTGTGGCTCTTCTATCGCAACTCAACGTATCCGGCCACAGCGAAGTACGCAACATTCAGTCCGAGGTTCTGGACTTCGTGGGTGGATTCGGTGGTCCTGTGGCCAATTTCGTTTGTGGTGAGTCTGTTGCTCGCGCCATCCGTGCCACCGGTAGTTCACTTTCTTGCTACAATGGTTCAGCAAGGCGCTTGGCTGGGCTATAGCGTCGCCATGCATGCCGGTTACGGCCAGACAATTGGGAAGATGGCCTGCAAAGTGAAGGTGGTCGACTGTGAGACCGAACAGTCCATCACTCTTCGTCAAGCAGTTCTGCGAGATTGCATTCCTATCGCGATCACGCTGTGCAGTGCACTGTATGAGGGGATTACACTTCTCAGCGGAGGTCGCCCACCTTTTGCGGTTGTGAATGGCAAGGTCGAATATGACACCTGGTCGATGGTGTTGGGGAGCCTCATGCTTCTCTGGAGTCTCGCCGAGTTCATCACCATGCTCACGAACAAAAAGCGCCGCGCAATTCACGATTACATTGCAGGAACGGTCTGCATCCGTACCAACTTGGAGTGATAGCGCTGCCGTGGCCTTGCTCCCCTCTCCACAGCCGTTTCGTGGAGAGGGGCCGGGGGTGAGGAAAGCCGTTTCACGCAGAAGCCAGCATCTCCAAGAGCAAAACAGTGCTCATCCCGCAACGTTGCGGGCAGTAGGAGGTTCTTCATGCGCGCACTCATCCTAGTCTTGGCTGCACTCGTAATGCTCTCAGCCGCCAACGCAACGTGGCGCGCCAAGAGCGCCGCAGGCCGCGTGGTGATCGAGATGTCCGTTTGGGGCATGCCATTCGAGAATGCGCTCTATCTCGATGAGTACATTCCCGAGTTCGAGCGCCAGAACCCAAACATCAAGGTTCGCTTCCTCCACCTCGACAACTATCAGAATCGCATCCTCATGCTGCGAGCGGGCGGCATTGCGCCGGACGTGATGCGGCAGAACACGAACTATATGGCGCAGTATATCCGTCGCGGCATGAATCTGCCGCTCGACGAATACATGGATGGTCCGGATGGCATCGACCGAGCCGACTTCATTCCGGTCACCCTGGATGGCTTGCGCTACAACGGCAAGACCTATGGCATTCCGCAGGACATCAATATCCGTGGCCTCTTCTACAACAAGGACCTGTTCGATGCCGCAAAACTGCCCTACCCGAATGAGAGGTGGACGTGGGAAGACCTCAAGAAGGCCGCCGACATACTGGCGAATCCTGCTACAAACGGGGGCAAGAAGGACATCACCGGCCTCCTCGCGGGCTCCAAAACCTTCGACTTCATGCCGTTCTACTACCAGGCCGGCGGCAGAATGTGGAACGACGCGAAGACGGAGCCCGTGTTTGACAACGAGACAGCGATAAAGGCAATCGCGTTCTTCAAGTCGGTTTCGGGCGACTTCATGATGAGCCAATCCTCAAGCGAGCGAGGAGGGCTTGGGCCATTCACCTTCTTTCAGAATGGGCAGGCCGCCATGATGATCGACGGCTCCTGGCACTCGCCGCACCTCAAACAGGATGGCAAGGGACTGCGATTCGGCGTGGCGCCGCTGCCGCGCGGCGTGCGCGGCATGTCTGTAAGCACCTCATGCAATTGGGGCGTGAGTGCGCAAACGAAGCATCCGAAAGAGGCCTGGAAGCTGGCCAAATTTCTGTCGAGCACGGAGGCGCTCACTCGGTACTGGCAGACGCTCTGGGTTGCTCCACCTGCCAGGTGGTCGAGCCTGAAGTCGCCGGAATTCAGGCACATTACCGGCGTGGGGAAGCAGAGTCCCGCTGTTACGGACCCCGAAGAGTTCCGTGAGAAGTGCGGCTGGATTCCCTATGTGCTCGAGAACAACTTGACTACCGTCGAGTTCATCGGTCCGTTTTCCAGTCAGCTCTATTCCAAGCTCGACTATGCTCTAGAAAGCATTCTGCTGCAGGGCTCCGAGCCCAAGGCAGCGCTGCGCAAGGCGCGAGACGAGACCCTGCAGCAGATACGCGAGGCGCAGAAGACGTTTGTGCGATAGGTGGGGAGCCAGCGGATGTGTTGAGCGATGGCTGATGCAGCAAAGGTTACATAAAGAACTACGAGCGCAAGAAACAGAATTGGCTTCCGCATATGGAATGCGTACTCCTAGTTGATCGGCATTGCGGTGAATTGTGGAAACGGCAGGCAGCATCCTTACAGTTCTGATGAATGTCCGCCAGTCCGTTCCTCCTGAGCGCGGCATTTCCGCTCATCCTGAGCCTGCCACAGCCGTACCGTGGCAGGCTCAGGATGCGCGGGTGAGCGCTCAGAGCGAACGGATTCTGGCTAATCGAACAGTGTTTCCGGTACCTACACCAAATCACACGCCTCGGCCGGCATCCAGTGCTCCTCCTGCCCGTCCCACTTCACGTTGCACCCGATTGGGTTGGTCAGCGGAGTGGTTATTGGCTTGCCAGCCACCAGTTCATCCAGCGCGTTCTCGAGGTCATGGTGAACAGCTTTCGAGACTTCGCGGGGATTGTCGAGTGCGCGACCCGTATAGACCAGGTTTCGATCCTGGTCGAACACGAAGAAGTGGGGCGTGCGGAGGGCACCATAGGCCAGAGCCACGTCCTGCGTGGAGTCGTGCAGGTAGGTCCACGGGAATCGATGCTCCTCCATACGCGACACCATGCCCGCGAATGAGTCTCCGGGCTTCGTGTTGACACTATTTGAGTTGATCCCAACAAACTCGACCCCGAGCGGGTCGT
>VFKD01000280.1 GCA_009885735.1 bacterium | reverse complement strand
GTGAGCGGAATGACGCTCTCGGTGGAGATGCGTGCATCGAATCCTCGACCCGCGACGGCGATTGCGAAGGTGTGCTGAGCGTCCGTGCCGCAGGCTTCGACGCATTTGTAGCAAAGGATGCACTTGCTGTAGTCTCGGATGTAGAGGTCGTTGTCAACCTTTACGGGCTGTGCTACTGTCTCGGCCACCGGTCCGTCTGGAGCATGATGATGCCCCGCGTGGCGATTGTCCCGGTCCGTATTCATTGCACCAGCAGCGCCGAATCGTGACGGTTCCGCGCCATACTCCGTCATCCAGCGGCGAGTGTCCGCATCCGCCAGCGACAGATCCACAGACGAGCCGAGCAGCTCAAACACCAGCTTGCGGGAGTGGCGGACGCGCTCGGAGTTGGTGTGTACAACCATCCCCGGCTCGACCTTCCGGGAGCATGACGGCACGAGCGCTCGCGAACCCTGCAGCTCGACCACGCAGACTCGGCAGGCATTCACCGGAGTCAGGTTCTCGAGGTAGCAGAGTGTGGGCGTGTCGACTCCTTCGGCGCGAAGAGCGCCTAGAATCGTGTCGCCCTCGCGCGCTTGGACCGCGCGTCCATCCACAGTTAGCTCTACGGTAGGGATTGTCGCTGTAAGTGTAGAAGCGGTAGTCAATGAGGCTCCTGTTGAGCGATTGTCACTCAGGTTGGTCAATGTCTCTATTCTACACCCGGAGCCGCATCTCCCGCGTGTTTCAGAGCCAAGGGAGTCATGCCGGTAGTTCGGCGCCCCGGCAAGTCAACTTGCCTGCACTATTGAGGTTGCGTGTGAGAGCGTAGCAGTCTGTCATCCGTCATTCCCGCATGTCGTTAGCGGGAACCCAGGCTCGCCATCGTGGATTCGGTCTTTTTCGGGAATGGCAGCAGAGTGTGGACATACTGACGACTAGGTCGGGCTAGCTGTCGCGCACGAGTGCATGAGTATCGTTAGCCGGTATAGGGGATGCTGAAATGGGCTTTCCAACCATCTTATTCTGGGTGATGCTCATTTGGGGTCTCTACGATGGAGACGTGTACCCAAGAGAGGGGGCAATTATGGCGGGAGTGTGGGTGGCTCTGCTCGTACTCTTCATTTTGTTCAACGTGAACTTGATGTGGTTTGTGGTTCCAACAGTGATCCTCGACATTGTCCTGATCCTAAAGGTCTTTGGCGGGGATGTGGCGCTGCGTTGATGTCGCCACTAGACCAGCTAAGGAGAATCAGCCTTTCGCTCCCAGAGGCTCACGAGGTTGAGGCCTGGGGAGAGCCCACGTTCCGGGTGCGCAACAAGATGTTCGCCACCTATGCCGCGCCGAACAACCACCACGGGGCAGGCCGGACGGCGACGTGGTGCAAGGCGCCGCGTGGTCAGCAGGAGCTTCTGGTGGCGTCCGACCCGCATCGGTACTTCGTGCCGCCCTACGTGGGACCGTCCGGCTGGGTGGGCATCTGGATCGATGATTTGGAGGACTGGGGCGAGCTAGAGGAGATTATCACCGAGAGCTACTGCCTGATTGCGCCAAAGAAGCTCCAGGCGCTCGTCTCACCGAGATGAAGACACTTGGGATCATTGGGGGGCTTGGACCTGAATCGACGATCGACTACTACCGCGAGATCATCGCGATCTGGCGCGAGCGAACGGGGGACGACAGCTATCCCAGATTTCTCGTAAACAGCATTAACCTCTCCGTTGTCGTCGAGATGGTGAGCTCGGGCAGGCTCGAGGCTCTTGCAAGCATGCTGGCCGCCGAAGCTGGGGTACTCGAAAGGGCAGGGGCAGACTTCTGCCTCATCGCGGCAAACACGCCGCATATCGGCTTTGATCAGGTGAAGGCAATGTCAGCGATTCCACTCGTCAGCATCGTTCAGGCAACGCTGCAAGAGGTTCGAAAACTGGGCTTAAGCAGAGTGGGACTCATCGGAACGCGTTACACGATGCAGGCAGGGTTCTATCAGCGGACGTTTGAGAATGCGGGAGTATCTTTGGTGACCCCAGGTGCGGCGGACCAAGAGATCGTTCACGGCATCTACATGGACGAGTTGGTCTTGGGCGCGTTCACGGACATAAGCCGCAAGCGAATCCTTGACGTGCTCGACCGCATGCGTGAGCTGGAACATGTCGAGGCGGTCATTCTTGGAGGAACTGAGCTTCCGCTCCTCCTCCGAATGGATTGCCACCAGGGCATGCCGCTTCTGAACACAACCCGGATCCATGCGGCCGCAGCTGTTGAGCGAATGCTTGACTGATCTCGTAGAATCTGAACAGAAAGGTTGCAGAGGAAGACTACGGTGGATAATCCTTCTCAGCGAGTTAGCCGCAGATCCGTTCTCAGTCGGGCAGCGTTTGCCTCTGGACTCGTTTGGGCACACAGTGGGGTTGCGAACGCGCAGGGTGGGCCAGGCAAGGAGCAACTAAGATTGCAATCTCGTATCAAGAGTCTGGTGCTGGAGACATCAGCGCCGCTCCAGCGCATGAAAGAGTTCTATCACGACTCCCTCGGCCTCCCGATTCTCGAGAACTCTGCTGGCCGCCTCACCGTAAGAGCTGGAGAGAGCACCCTGACCTTCATTCCTGCTGCTGGTCGGGCATCGGCGCCCTTCTACCACTTCGCGTTCAATATTCCGGAGAACAAGATTCTGCAGGCTCGCCGCTGGCAGCTCAATCGTGGACCTCTCATGCCGATTCCTCAGCGCCTGCGTGCGGAGGCCTTCCCGGACGACATCGTGAACTACACCCACTGGAATGCACACTCCATCTTCTTCTACGACCCAGGCGGCAACGTGGTGGAGTACATCGCCCGACACGACCTCAAGAATGCGGCGCGCGGTCCGTTCTCCGCGAAACACATTCTCTGCGCGAGCGAGATCGCGTTCATCGTAGACGACGTCGCGGCAGCGAATGCAGGATTGCGCCAGACCCTTGGCTTGCCGCAATACCGTGGCGCGAGCGACCAGTTCGCTGCGATAGGGGATGAGCAGGGACTCGTGCTCATCATGAAGCGCGGCAGAATTCTAAACTTCGACGACACGAGCCATGAGAAGGCTGCATCTGTCTATCCTACTCAGGCGGTCGTGAGGGTGCCAAAGAGCGCCGAGGCGGTGTTTCCTGGAATGCCGTACAAGCTGACCGGCTCCGACGGATAGACCGTATGACAGGTTTCGAGGATGCAGCGGTCGGCCTTCCTGCGGCGCTCGTGCGCAACCTGCATTCCGTCTGGCCGGCCGAGGCGCCGGGTTGGATTGAACAGTTGCCGAGCTTGATTCGCGAGTGCGAGAAGCGTTGGTCCATCACTGTACAGCCTGCGTTTCCGAACCTCTCGTTCAACTATGTGGCTCCAATCACTCTTCACTCGGGAGAGCAGGCCGTGCTGAAGCTCGGCATTCCTCGAGACGAATACACGTGGGAGATCGAGGCCCTTCGCTATTTTGGAGGCTCAGGCGCCGTGCGCCTCCTGCAGGAGGATGCACAAATCGGTGCGATGCTCATCGAGAGGGCTGTTCCTGGCGCAACTCTCACCGCACTGGCTAGCGATGCCCGCGATGCCGTGGCCACCTCCGCGGTGGTGGGCGTGATGCGGCGCCTGCATAGGCCGCTCGATGGTACGCCGACCCACCCGACCGTTGCGGACTGGGCCGCTGGAATGGACAAGATGCGACCAATGCTCGAAGGTCGCGCATCGGCCCGCAGCCTGTGGCTCGTGGATCGGGCGAGAGAGGCGTTCTCCGAGCTGCTTGCTTCCTCCGCGGAGCCGGTTCTGCTTCATGGCGACCTGCATCACGACAATATTGTATCGACCGGAGAAGGTGGATGGGTGGCTATCGACCCGCAAGGGGTCTTGGGTGAACCGGCTTACGAAGTTGGTGCGGTCCTGCGCAACCTGTGGCAGGATCAGCACATTATTCCGGATCGCAAGCGCACCCTCCATCGGCGCGCCGCACAGCTTGCGGACGAACTTGGCGTTGATCTATATCGCGTTCGAGCTTGGGGCTTCGCGCAGGCTGTACTCTCCGCTTGGTGGAGCGTCGAGAGCGGCGATGAGAACTGGACCGAGACAATGGAGTTCGCGGAGATGCTGCTGCCGGACTAGGGATCGGGCGGATCTGCCGGCCTGAGCAACTGCTCCTCGACCACGTCCACCGTACCCATCGCGGGACGAAGAAGAGTCTCGCTTGCGCTGAACGGCTTGTCCGCGGGCCTCAACAAGGCTCCGAATCGGCTTTGGAGGGCAAGTTCGTGTCGAAGCTCGGATAGCGTCGTGTTTGCGGCAGCCGTGAGGCCCGCATACTCTGGAGGGGAACCTGGAAGTCCCTTCATCACATATTCGATAACAGAGATGCTCTCAATGTCGCGAAGCGTCCTCATCGCGTGCAGCGCTGCGCGAATGAGGTCGGGCCGGTTTCGAAGGTCACGGTGAGGGCTGGCGTGTTGGGTAAGCTGAAGCACAAGCCGCAGGCAGTGGCGCGACTCAGGCGTAAACAGGAAGTCGTGCTCAGCGGTAATCTTGGGCAGGAGGCGAGCAAGGGCGTCGGCTGCGGCCTTGCGGATTCCCGAGTCCTCGACCTCGAAGACGGCCTCCAGGCACAACGGCACCGCGCCAACGTCATCGGCACGTTCCAGCCAGTCTGCAATGGCACTTGAGTTTCGCCGCGCTCGGATCGCCCGCAATGACTTGCGTGCATGCCGTCGCAATATCCATGCCGCACACACGCTTGGGTAGGCAGCGAACACAAGTTCAGGCACGCTGGAATGAGGCGGCAGGAGGTTGGAGGCTAGCACGAGTGTAGTAAACCACACCAGAAAACCGCCGACAAACAACCAGTTTGGAATGGCGGGCTCTAGCGGCGGGCGAGTGAGAAGCTGAGTCAGACGGCGGCGAATCTCGGCAGGCGTGTGGGAGCTAGGAGACAAGGCTGACAATTGCGTGCTCGGCTCTACGCAGACTGCCGAGACCCAAACAACTCCAACCGATGCACCGCGGACTGTATCGCGCTTGCGGCGGTATGCCCCAGGCCGCAGATGGAGGCGTCCTTCATCACCAACTCCAGTTCGGCCAGGAGGTTCAATTCCGCCTCGGCATCCGTGCCGGCATAGATGAGCCGATGCAGCGCCTCTTCCTGTCGAACCGTTCCCACGCGACACGGGACGCACTGCCCGCAAGACTCGTCACGGAAGAACGCGGCGATGCGCAGGAGGATGGGCTTGAGGTCCACGGTGTCGTCGAAGAGCATGACCACGCCGGAACCGAGAGTGGCATTTGCGGCGCGGGCGCCCTCAATCGTTAGCGGCATGTCGAGCTCGTCTGGGCGCACGAAAACGCCGGCTGCTCCTCCCAACAGGACGGCTTGGAGCGGGCGACCGTTCCTCACGCCGCCGGCGAGGTTGATCACCTCGCGCAGCGTAGCGCCGTACGGAACCTCATAGACACCGGGTGTCTGCACGCAGCCGGAGAGGCAGAAGAGGCGAGTGCCCGTGGAGTTTGCGGTTCCAATGTCGGCGTAGGCTTCGCCGCCGGCTCGCACGATCTCAAGCACGTTGAGGAGCGTCTCCACGTTGTTGATGGCGGTCGGCTTGCCGAAGAGGCCCACATGGACCGGAAAGGGGGGCTTGTTTCGCGGCTCGCCTCGCTTGCCCTCGATCGAGTTGAGCAAGGCGGTCTCTTCGCCGCAGATGTAGGCGCCGGCGCCCCGCCGAATTTCGATCTCATAGCTATAACCAGAAGACAGGATGTTGTCGCCAAGCAAGCCTGCACCTTTTGCTTGGTCGATGGCATTCTGCAGAGCTCGTGTCGCCTCGGGATACTCGCCACGAATGTAGATGTAGCCCCGTGATGCTGCACAGGCGAAGCCTGCGATAGTGAGCGCCTCGATGACCGCGAAAGGGTCGTCCTCCATCAGTACGCGATCTTTGAAGGTACCGGGCTCGGACTCGTCGGCATTGCAAACCACGTAGTGCGGCTGCGCGGCGGCCTCCAGCACGGCCTTCCACTTCACTCCGGTTGGAAATGCCGCTCCGCCGCGACCAGTCAGCTTGGATGCCGAGACCTGCGCAATCACTTCTGCAGGGCCAAGCTCGACAGCGCGGCGGAGCGCCGCGTACCCGCCTGCAGCCTGGTATGCAGCGAGGCTGGAGGGGTTGGTCCGACCAATGCGACACAACAGTGGACCAGCATCAGAACTAGATTGTGGAGCAGACCGTCCCAGTGATCTCGGCTCGGCGCTGCCGCCGTTCAACAGGGCAAGGATGTCGCTTGCGTTGGTGGGAGCGAGTGTCGAGTCTTGGTATTCAGTCGACGCAACCTGCACCAGCGCTGCTGGAGCGTGCTCACACAGGCCAAGGCAGGGGCTCCGCTTCCAGGCTGAACATCCGCCTGGCGGCGTGGCTCCTGCCGGACCAAACTGCTGCTCAAGCTCGGCGCAGAGATCATCCGCGCCGCGAGCTTTGCAGGCTATGTCGTCGCAGACATGCACCACGGTGGGCGGCTGTGGAGTCGTGCTGAAGAGCGCATAGAATGTGGCAACGCCGTACGCCTCCGCTGGCGGCACGGTGAGGCGTCGACAAACGTAGTTCAGCGCACCGGGGCTTATCCAGCCGATGGCTCCCTGAACCGCGTGCAGCGCGGGAAGCAGCAGATGTCGGTGTGTGCGGGACTCTGTCGCATCGTCGGATCTGCTCGCATTAGTGTCCCGGCTGCCCCCTCGATGGCTTGACGTGGGAGGGCCGAGCAGTTTGTCCACCGCCGCTCGCTCTTCGAGTGTTGGTTCATCCGATGTGAAGTGCAGATCCATTCGTTAGGTCCGCCCGTTCGTCCCAGAGAGCTTCTCTATCCGTACAGCGCAAGCCTTGAACTCCGCCGTGCCTGACTTGGGGTCGTTCGCCTCAATCGTGAGTTGGTTTATGTCCACCTGGTCTGGGAAGTGAAGCGTCATGAATGCGAGACCTGCGCGCAGGCCATTGTCGAATCTCACCGGCGCCTCGACGCATCCTCGCCGCGAAATCACCCGCACTCTCTCGCCCTCGGTCACACCGTACTTCACACCGTCCTCCGGCGCCAAGTCCAGCGACTCGCTTCTGCGAAGCGGAGACGCAAACGACTCGGTTTGTACTCCGGTGTTATACGAATCGAGCCGCCTGCCGGTTGTAAGGCGAAGGGGATACTCTGGCGAGAGCTGCTCAACCGGCGGATCGTCGATCACGATAGCGAATGGGGCTCGGCGACCCTTTAGGGCCTCGTCCTTCTCCCACAATCGCCCATGCAGGAACGGCGCGCCTGGGTCACTCTCGTCACGGCAGGGCCACTGAATCCCGCCTAACGCCTCAATTCTGGCGTAGCTCATGCCCGTGTGCATTGGCGATAGCGAACGCAGTTCGTTCCACATATCCTCGGATGAAGGCTCTCCCCAGTCTGAGCCCATGCGTCGAGCCAGATCGGAGATAATGGCGAGGTCATCGCGTGCGGCGCCCGGAGCGTACAGGGCCTTCCGAACTCTCTGAACTCGCCTCTCGGAGTTTGTCACGGTTCCTTCGGTTTCGCACCAGGCCGCGCTTGCCGGCAGCACTACATCGGCCATCGCGGCGGTCTTCGTAAAGAGAATGTCCTGCACGACCATGAACTCAAGTCCCTCAAGCAGATGCCTTGCGTGGTTGATGTCGGCCTCGGACTGCGCTGGATTTTCGCCTATCACATAGAGCGTAGTTAGCTCCTTGCGCTCCATCGCTTCAAACATCTGCGTTAGGTGCCAGCCATACTTGGGAGTAATGGGTATTCCCCATGCGGCCTCGAACTTTGCTCGTGCCGGACCATCGTGCTCAATGTCTTGGAAGCCGGGGAGTTTGTTTGGAATCGCGCCCATGTCGCCGCCGCCCTGCACATTGTTCTGTCCGCGAAGTGGGGCAAGTCCCGAGCCCCAGCGGCCCACATGTCCGGTGAGAAGCGCCAGGTTGATGAGCGCCAGGACATTGTCTACGGCGTTGTGGTGCTCGGTTATCCCCAGGGTCCAGCAGAGCTGCGCCTTGTCGGCCTTGGCATAGGCGTGCGCCACCGCTCGAATGGCCTCTGCCGGAACGCCTGTGATGACTTCGCCCTTCTCAAGGGTCCATTCCTCCACGCTCGCTACATACTCGGCATAGTCCGAAGTTCCGTTCTCGATGAACTCGTGGTGCGCTAGACCGGAATGAATGATCTCGCGGGCTATCGTGTTGGAGAGAGCAATGTCGCTTCCGACATTCAGCCCGAGCCAGCGGTCGGCAAACTGTGCGGATGACGTGCGTCTTGGATCAACTACGAAGAGCTTCGCGCCGCGTCGTGTCGCTTTTAGCACATGATGAAAGAAGATAGGGTGAGCGTCGCGAGCATTGCTCCCCCAGAGGATGATGACGTCCGCGTCCTCGGCCTCCTTGTACGAGCTTGTTCCGCCTCCGGCTCCGAATGCTGTCGCCAGACCGACGACACTGGGTGCGTGTCAGGTGCGGTTGCAGCTATCTATATTGTTCGTGCCCATCACCTGGCGGGCGAACTTCTGCGCCGCGAAATTGACCTCGTTTGTCGCCTTCGAGCAGCTAAAGATGCCAAACGAGTGACGCCCGCGCGCTCGCGCCGCCGAGAAACCCTCGGCTGCTCGCGCCATTGCTTCATCCCAAGTGCAGACTTGCAGAACGCCGTTTTCCCGCACCATCGGCTCCGTGAGCCGCTCATAGCTTCTCTTCATCATGCGCCCCCTCAGGTCTGGTCAATTCTACCTCTTCAAGCACGGCCACGCACATGCTCGCTCGCACTTAGACAATCACGAAGCTTCGGCGCTCGACTTCCGAAGCCCAAATTCCAGCTTTCGGCGTTGACTTGCACACTGGGCCTGCGGTACCATACGAAGGGTCGGGGGCGATGCGCATCCCGGCTTGTGTTATGTGTCGGCTCGCTGAACAGCTGGCTCGCACCGCATCGCTGTGCAAGCCATGCGGGCTAGGATATTTCAATGAAACTCGCGGCCATAACCGACGAGATAAGCCAAGAATTCGAACATGCCCTGGATGTGCTGATGGAGTATGGCGTACAGTACGCCGAGCTTCGTGGACTCTGGGGCACCAACATTGCCGACCTCTCGGCAGAGCAGGTGAAGCGAGCGAAGGCCGCGCTCGCCCAGAGAGGTATGCGCACGGCCTGCCTCTCTACGCCGATATACAAGTGCGATCTGGACTCGAACGAGGCCACAGTTGCGGGACGAATGCACCTGGCGTCTGCGCGCGGCTTGCAAGACCAGATGGCGCTTCTTCGCACCTGCTGCGATCTTGCGGACGAGTTTGAGACAGACCTGATCCGCGTCTTTACCTTCTGGAAGCGAGGTCCTCTCACAGCGGAGATTGAGGCTGAGATTGTGAATCGGTTCGCTGAGCCGGCCCAGATCGCTGCATCCCGTGGAAAGATTTTGGTGCTGGAGAACGAGCATGCCTGCTACATTGGCACTGGAACCGAGGCAGCTCGCGTACTAGACAGTATAGGCTCCTCAGCGGTGAAGGCTTGCTGGGACCCAGGCAATGCGCTGGTAGCCGGCGAGCTGCCGTATCCGGCCGGATACGAGGCGGTTAAGCCGCACTTGGCGCATGTGCATGTGAAGGACGCAGTGTTGGACAGCGAGACTGGACAGGTGCGCTGGTGCGTCATCGGGCAGGGCGCAATAGATTATCCAGGCCAGTTCGGCGCGTTGCGAGCCGAAGGCTATGACGGCTATGTATCACTCGAGACTCACTACATTCCAGACGGCGGCACTCCGGAAGACGGTTCCCGTCCGTGTCTGGCTGCTCTCCGAACTTACTTGAAGGATAACTAACCCAATGCCGAAGCGTACGCCGAACCCGCAGAACTACGAGCGATCCACCAAGATAACCTCCATCACCTACTGGCGCAAGTTTGCCGAGCAGAAGTTCCTCTTCATGCTGCTAGCGGGCGGGTTCGCGCTCAGCGTCGTCTTCTACTTTGGCAGCATTCCCGGCGCCGACGGCGGGTCCATGAGGGACAGGGCGAGTAGGAGCCGCGAGCCCATCGCTACGGTGAACGGGGAACCGATTGAACGTGGCGAGTACGACCAGACTTGGGAGAACTACAAGCGACAGATGCGCGGTGCGGACGACTCCGGCGCTGCCGGCATGCAAGGAATGATACTGTCGCAGCTTGTAGACGTGGGTATTCAGCGTGCCTACGCCAAGCAGAAGAACCTAACGGTCTCGGATGCGGACCTGGAGAAACGACTCGATCTGATTCGCAGCCGCGGCGGCGACACGGATAAGAAGCTCACCGACGATCAACTGCTGAAGCTCTCTGGAGCGTCAGACATGGACTCGCTGCGCATGGACCTTCGCAAGACGCTGCTGCCGGAGATCGTGGGCGCCACCCTTAGCGACAGCCGCAAGCTCTCGGAGGCCGACCTCGTGGCGAGCTATGACGAGGCGAAGGTGCGCCACATCCTGATAAGCGTTCCCACGTCGCCACGGCCGGGAACAGTGTCATTGCCGGACGCGCAGGCAAAGCGCAAGG
>VFKD01000024.1 GCA_009885735.1 bacterium | reverse complement strand
GCGTGGGCGAGGGCGGACAGTACCCCGTCAGCGTGCCCGAGTTTCAGAAGATAGTGCGAACCGGCGCGGCCGCGCTTGGCTACGATCGCGGCCACCGCTCGGAGCGCGACTTCATTCCCGTGGACGACACTTGGGACATTCCCGAGAAGCCGCTTCAGCGCGGAATTAGCCAGTTGAGATCGCTCGGCGGAGGAAACCACTTCATCGAGCTCCAGCACGACGAGGACGACAAGCTGTGGGTGATGGTTCACACAGGCTCTCGCGGCTTTGGCCACGGGCTGGCGACCGAGTACCTGGCGCACGGCAAGCGGTCCACGACGGTGAAGGGGCAGGAGACCTTCCTCTATCCTGACAACCCGCACTGGAGCGGCTACAAGAATGCAGTGGCCGCCGGAGCGAACTTCGCCATCGCGAACCGACTTCTCATCTGGGAGGCGGTGGGCCGGGCGTTCGAGAAGGCGTTCGGACAGGAGCCAGAGCTCGTCTATGAGATCAGCCACAACCTGGTTCAGGAGGAGGAGGTTCCGAACATCGGCAAGGCTTGGGTACACCGCAAGGGCGCGACCCGAGCTTTCCCGGCGGGGCACGCTTCGCTGGAGGGTACTCCCTGGGCCGAGACCGGGCACCCGATCTTGATTCCGGGGTCGATGGGCGACACGAGCTACGTGCTGTATGCCGAGCCTGGAGCGGCAAAGAGCCTCTTCAGCGTGAACCACGGCTGCGGAAGGCGCCTCTCGCGCAGCGCGGCTCGAAAGAGCTTTACTCAGGAGCACGTCAACCGACAGATGAAGGGCCTGAACGTGATGGTGAATGCCGGAGGCGACACGCCGATTGACGAGAGCCCGGGCTGCTACAAGCCTTCCGCGGAGGTCATTCGCGCCGTGGTGGATGCCGGTCTCGCGAGGGTGGCGCACCGGCTCACGCCCATTGCGAGCATCAAGGGGGACTAGCGGAAAGTGAGACACACCTGCTGAGTCACACGGTAGGGTGTTGGACGATAGGTCCTGAGGCGCCCCAGAGTTGGGGCGCCTCAGGCATCGTGTCATCGTGAACGGGCATTGGTATACTACTATGGAGCAGAGGTGTCTGCCATGTGCGTCAACTACGTGCCCACCTGCTTAGCGAGGATAGCGAGATGCCGTCACCGTTCCCAGGAATGAACCCGTATCTGGAAGGGCCATTGTGGAGCAGTTTCCACGCTCAGCTCTGCGCCGAGATCGCCCGGCAGCTGACACCTGCTATTGGTCCCCGATACATTGCAATGGTAGATGAGCGCCTCGTCATTGATACACTAGATGACATCTCCATCGCCACACGTGTCATTCGGCCGGGCGTAACTCTTGCAGGAAAGCAACGTGGCGCTCCCGCTCCGGCTGCCGTGCTGGAGCCTCCTCTGCGTATGGCGACTATCATCGAATCCGAGATCCCAATGCATTTCGTCGAGATCCGACAGATCGCGAACATGGCAGTTGTGACCGTTATCGAGGTTCTCTCGCCGTCAAACAAGGATGGAGAGGGCAGGTCCGACTATCTCCGGAAGCGCAGAGCCATTCTGAACAGCGATGTAAACCTCATCGAGATAGACCTCCTGCGAGGAGGGCAGAGGCTGCCGATGCGCGACGCGCTTCCGAATGATCCCTACTTTGCGCTCATTCACCGTGCGTCGAGCCGACCAGTCGCCGATGTGTGGCCGATTGGCTTGCGGGAAAGACTGCCCGTGCTCCCGGTTCCGCTTCTTGCACCCGATGTGGACGCCGAGCTTGACCTCCAGGCGGCCTTTACGGGCGCCTACGACTCGGTCGACTATGGGCGCGCCATTGATTACAGTCAGGTCTTGAAACTGCCCCTTAATGAGTTAGATGCTGACTGGGTCGCATCCGTTCTGTCCGGCAGCGAAGCCCGATAGTCCGGCCGACTAGTCCTGGAGCGTTGCACCAACACTAATATGATATGGGCTCGGCGAGTCCCTTGTACCACCGCGCAGCTGCTGCAGGGTCTCCCTGTTGGTCCCGAATGAACTTCACGCCGTCGGCAATGTCTGCGACCGCAACCGGCTGTATAAGGACCTTATAGAGCAAGTCTTGCCCTCAGTCCGTCAAGCGCGTCCGTAGCGTCTCGGCCAAGTCCGGCCTCCATCTCTTGTATTCCCTGATTTACAGCCGTAACGAACCGCGCCTTCTCCACCTCATCAAGCAATTCCTGGTAGGTCTCGGCGTTCTGAACGACCAGTTCTGCTTTGCCGTTCACGGTAAGCACCATGGGTGATCGGGACACCTTGAGCTTCTGGACATAAGATTTGATGTTCTTCTGAAAGTCGGTCACCGACCTGATTTCACGTAGATCAATCACTGTGATGCTCCTATCATGGAAAACGCCTGTAATTCCATGATACCACAGAACCAAGGAACGGACAATCGGGTGATGGAGGCCACCTCCGATGACCCAATGGATGAAGCTGCCGATTGACGCCCTAACCCGATCTCTTCATTAACGAGGCGCCCGCCGATCTCCATCACTCCTGCGAAAGTAGGAACCCAGGAGGGCAAAACTGGATTCCCGCTAGCGGCATGCGGGAATGACGGTTCTACAGGAGGGCAAAACTGGATTCCCGCTAGCGGCATGCGGGAATGACGGTTCTACAGGAGGGCAAAACTGGATTCCCGCTAACGGCATGCGGGAATGACGGTTCTACAGATCGCGACGCTTGCACGAGCAATGAGAATAATGCAGGCTAAACAACCGTTGGTTCGAAGCCATCGTCACCTCGGCTCGTCCAGCTTTGGCCCAAACCAAGGCGCCCTACCAGTCCGCATCTGAATGCGAACTCTCGTGCCGCCCGTTGGCGCGACCACCTCCGCCCAGCAGTCCGTGCCCCAGAATCGCAACGAATATACTCCTGGACTCATTCGCTCTGCCCTCCTGAAACCACTGCCGTACACCACCCACGGAGGCTGTTGTGTTGGTGACCGATCATGCGGAGGCGCGAAGTCAACTCCAAACGTCTCCGCGGGCTTCCCATCCGGGGTTATCACATCGAACTCCAGGAACGACTCCCCATCCGCCAGCTTCATCGGCGGCACTTCTGTCACCTTGCCGGAGAGCGGTCGAATCGGGGCAGACCGATACCGAAGCCCATCCTTCGTGGCGGCATAGACGACATACGAGTCATTTGGCCACACCTCGAATCGGAAGCGACCTGAAGAATCAGTCACGTGGGGTATTGTGGTATCGTGGAGACCGGGATGTACCGGCTTCAGGTCGACAAGAACTCCAGGCGCGGGTGTACCCTTCGGTCCCAGCACTACACCCGTAAGCGTCGCCATGGGAAGGGGCTGTACGACGAGCCGCACTGTTTCGTCTGCATTGCGCTTGACGGTGGTCACATCTGTCACCGTGCCCATGCCCTGGTAAATTGCTCGCAGCAAGCGCTTCCCTCCACCGGACTCTCGCGACATGTCGAAACGGCCCTTGTCGTCTGCGATAGTGTGTATGCGGCCCATCCTATCAATGCGGTCCCCGCCGGCCCCGTAGCGCGCGATGTCCTCCTTGCGACCACCGTCCGCGGTCATGATCACCTTCGCACCCGCCGCCGGATTTCCGTCTGCAGTAACCACCTCTCCTCGAATGCGATAGTAGGGACGCAGTATAATCGGAACGTCTCCAAGGGCCCGGCTCTCACCTGCCTTGAGTTGGAACCGTGGAGGCGGGTTCGCACGAGAATACACCCCATAGTAACCATCGTATTGCTTTGGTGCCATTACGTACACAATCCACTCACCCGACGTTCCCTTGAGCTGGAAGCGGCCCTCGGCGTCTGAATGCACTTCACTGAAGGCAATGTCCCCAGCTGGACCTGGATCACGCAAACTGACGTATGCTCCAGGCACTTGCGCACGGGTAGCGATGTCGACTACTCTGCCTGACACCGACGAGCCTTGAGCGAGCACCTGATCGGCTCGAGCAAGGGCGAGGGTTGCAAAGACCGCTGCTAGGGGAATCAATCGTCGCACACGAGGAGCGTGGGATTTAGCGGTCATTAGATTGTCTCCATGGCATTTCATATGTCGAACTCCCTCTCCAACGCCCTGGGAGCCTGACACCTCCAGGCATTCACAAGTAGTTCCTCCAGTTCGTCCATCTCGACGTTCGCCAGGCGCACGAGGACCGCAGGAAATCCGTTGTAGTGAGGTTCGGTGAAGTACTTCTCTGGATCGGCTGCGATGAGGCCGTCCCGCTCATCCGGGTTTGCTGTACGGATTGCAGCCACGCCGAAGCACTGCACGCGCGGTTGCTTTGGCTCGACGTCCATCCAGACCCAGGCGAAGCCCTTCAGCTTGCCGCCATGCATCACTCCAAATCCGTCATCACCCGAGGTCTCGGGAAGGGAAAGTGAGATTCGGCGTACATCCTCGAAATCCGCCATCGGGTTTCTCCGTACAGCCAAGAGTTCGGCGATCGGCGCTACTCTTCGAGCCGCTTCTGCAGTTCGAACGTGAAGACCCAGGCCATGAGCGAGATAGGATAGACCCTTAGGAGCACGCGGTCGAGGGCGTTAAAGAGGGTGAGCGCGGGCTGAAACAGGCCTGTCTTGCGCAGAGGAGTAGCCAAAATGCTGAACAAGTGCCAGAACTTCACGTTCTTGACCTCGAAGAAGTAGGACGCGAGCCGAACCTCCTTGAGCGAAAGTATGTGGGTCTTCTCCCAGGTGGTGCGCATTTCGGGCGTGCGCTGGCGATACATGCGGATCACCGGGTTGTAGTTGAGCGCCTCGAAGGCGAGTATCTTGCCTCCAGGTTTCAGGATGCGCCGCAGCTCTGGGAAGGCATAGCTCAGGTCGAGGTGGTGCAGCATGCCGGAGCAGAGCACCGTGTCGATGCTGTTGTCTGGGAGACCCGTGTTTTCGCAATCACCCACGAAGAAGTGCGTCCTTTCGCCCACGCCGGCCGCCTCGGCCTGTCGGCGGGCTACGTCTATAGAGCCTGGGCTGATGTCGATTCCGATTGCAAGCGCGGCTCCGTGTCGAGCGGCATCGATGCATTGCGCCCCCGCGCCGCATGCGTAGTCCAGAAACACCCGGTCCTTCGCATTGGTGCGCAGCCAGTCCACGAGGTACCGCTTCGAGAGGTCGGTGGTCGTGTAGAAGCGCTTGTTCGCAAAGCCCTGCTCGCAGTCCACCTGCGATTCCCAGGAGTGGCTGACGTCGTGAAACTCCGCCTCTTCCTTCTTGCGCGCGCTCAGCTCCTGTTCGCCGACAGCTATCTTGCGCTCGGCGGCCTTCAGCGACTCCAGCAGCAAGCTCACTTCGGTATTTGTTGTGTCCGTCACGTTCCCTTGTTCCCCTTGTGGCTTCGACCATTCCCGCCAATCACAGGATCAAGTATGAACTATCAGGATCGATATTCGACTCGCTCTGCCGTACCCGCGAGGCTCACAACACGCCGTCGTTCAGCCGCGCCTAGAGGTCATAAAACCGCATCGCGTTGTCGTGAAACAGCTTGTTCTGGTCTTCATCGCTCCATGCAGCGGTGATCTGCCGCAGCGCCTCCACCCATTGACGGTAGGTCGCAGTCTGCGTGCAGACCGGCCAATCGCTTGCGAACATCACGCGGTCCCTGCCGAAGCACTCCGCTGTGAAATGTACGATTGGCGCCAAATCCTCTGAGGTCCACTCTCCAGGTTTTGCGGACGCAACGATTCCGGATATCTTTCCCACCACGTTTCGCTGTGCGGCCACCACCTCCATCCCGCGCTTCCAGTCCGAAAGGTCGTGTGCCTGTACGTTCGCGTTGCCGCAGTGGTCCAGGACAAACCTCGTGTCCGGGCACATCTCGGCGAGCTTTGCCGCATCTGCCAGGTCCTCCGACCTCACGCAGAGATCGAACCTCAGGCCCAGCTCACCCAGCAGCCGGATGGAGGCGACAAACTGGTCTTCCAGCCACGTCTTCTTTGGTGTATCGCCGTGGAGGACCTGTCGGAAGCCCTTCACTCCTGGGCGTTCGGCATACTTCGAGGCGTAGGCCGCGAAGCTCGCTTGTCCGGGCCGACCGCCCAGCACAGCGCCACGCATCGGATTGCCTGGGTCGGCAACGAGCGCCAACACGTACTCAGCCTCCTTCTCGAAGTCATCCGGGTGGACGTCCACTTCCATGTAGACCGTGGCAGCCACGCCCAAGCCTTCGGTCTCCACGGCATAGTGCTCTGGGGTGTGGCTGCCCGCAAGCGGGCCGTCGGCAGGAAGCCAAGGCAGCCGTACTACGTCGAGGTCCCACAAGTGCTGATGTGTGTCCACAATCTTCGTCATAAAGCTCTCCGAATCTCGATTTGGGCT
>VFKD01000557.1 GCA_009885735.1 bacterium | reverse complement strand
GCGCATGAGTATGGGCACTTCCTGCTTCCGGGCGCCTCGGGCTACACCGAGCCGGAGAACTGGGCGAACGGGGTCCTCGGGGAGCGACTCTTCTTCAAGTGGATACGCGAGGACATAGCTCTAGGGCGCCTATCGGCAGCCGACGTCGAGTTCCTGGATTCCGAAATGCTCGACGAATTTAACACCAAGCAGATCCAGCCGCTTCTCGATAGGGCACGGTCTGCTGCTCCGGACACGGCGCTGCTCGCGGGAAAGACATCGCGCGCAATGAACGCCTTTACGGGCTTGCTGCTTTGCCTGGATGATCTGCACGGCTCTTCCATGCTGCTGGAGCTTCTCGACTACCTCCCAGCGCCGGACCAGGGCGGGGTGGGCGGAGTCGAATTCCTGCGTGCGTATGAGAGGCGAATGCACTCTACGCGGGCATTCCAGACGACGATCCACGGCGACCGTACACAGCTCTTCCTGGCCAAGGGCGAGTACAAGGTCACGTCAACCGTCGGCCTGGAGGTCCTGTTTATCGACGGCGTGTCTGCGTCCGGCAAGGGCAAGAGTTGGATCGTGAGCAATGCCGCGGACGGCTGGAAGCAGATGCACGCGGGGCCGCGAGACGCGCGACTGACGTGGGATAGGCGGTAACCCGCCGGCAGATGGACCTGTGCCTTAGCTTGTCCATCAATGTTGACCGTCCTGCGGCACAGCCGCCCTGCCCGTGAACGCACGGTGGCACGGGCGTCCCGCCCGTGGGCCATCATGCGCGAGACGCGCATGCCACGAAAGACCCATCATGCGCGAGACGCGCATGCCACGGTGGACCCACTGGAGCGCGAGCGTCCCGCCCGCCAAGGCTGCCGCAGCACGATATGGCCCTGTAATTTGCTCACGTCGACCTTCGAGCGCCCGAGACGGGCGCGCTCCGAAGGTCTCGCGTGGCACGGGCGTCCCGCCCGTGAGCTGTCATGCGCGAGACGCGCATGCCACCAGGAACCCAGCGGAGCGCGGGCGTCCCGCCCGCCACGTGCGCATCAAGCGCGCCAATACCTCACAGTCGTGGGTTCTCAACCCTCGAGCGCCCGAGACGGGCGCGCTCCAAAGGTCTCGCGTGGCACGGGCGTCTCGCCCGTGGACCTTCATGCGCGAGACGCGCATGCCACGAACAGTCCCTCCCCCACCAGAGAAAAATACCAGTTTTCTGCCCTCGTGCAGGAATGCTCTCCTTCGTAGCGAAACCAATTCTTGCTTTTGTCGCCTTTGGGAGATCAAATATGATGCGTACCTACCGTGAATCTAGACTCGCCTGCCTGCTTGTCGTCTTGGCTGCCGCGGGGACGACCGCAAGGGGGCAAAACTACCAACTCATCGACCTCGGCACGCTTGGCGGCGCCGAGAGCGCCGCGGCCGCCATCAACACGACTGGGCGGATGGTCGGCGCGGCCCAAAATGCCTCTGGGGACAAGCGTGCCTTCCGAACCGGACTCCTGCTGCCCATCAACGGCGCCACCGACGACCTCGGTGATCTCGGCGGCATAGAGGCCATCGCGCACGCCATCAACGACAACGGCCTCGTCGCCGGCGCGGGGCTGACCGGAACTGGTGACTGGCATGCATTCCTCTTCAATGCGGGAATGCTCGACCTCCTTACCCTCGGCGGCCCGAACAGCGCGGCCCTTGGCATCAACGCCACAGGCAAGGTCGTGGGAGAGTCCGAGGTTGCAACAGGCGAGGTTCACGCCTTCCTCTACAGGTCGGGCATATTGACCGATCTTGGCACGCTCGGAGGGGCCAACAGTCGAGCGCGAGGCATCGGCCCCGCGGGCCGCATCGTCGGAGGCGCGGAAAACGCTCTGGGCGACATTCGCGCCTTCCGCACCGCCGCGTACCTCGCCATCAATCCAGCCACAGATGACCTGGGTACGCTAGGAGGGGCAGCGAGCGAGGCCTTCGCTATCAACTCCACAAACGTCACCGTCGGCCGCGCCCAAGATGCGGTCGGGGATTGGAACGCCTTCCGCTTCGACGGCGGAGGCATGACCACGCTCGGAACTCTCGGCGGCCCGAACAGCTCGGCGCTCGGCATCAACACCGCAGGCGCAATTGTTGGCAGTTCCGAGACGGCGCCCGGCGACACACATGCCTTTCTCTGGGTCTCCGGCGTCATGACCGATCTCAACACGCTCATCGGCGCGAGCAACTGGACCCTTGTTGCTGCCACCTCTATCAACGACAGCGGCAGCATCGTGGGATACGGCCTTCTAAATGGCGACACCCGAGCCATTCTCCTCAAGCCTATCAAGGTCAAGACCGTTACGCTTGCTCCAGCGAGCGTGGTAGGCAGCCTAACTTCAATCGGCACCGTGACGCTCAACTTCCCAGTTCCTGCCGACACGGTCGTCGCACTGTCGGAGACACACTCCGCGGCTACCGTGCCCGCCACCGTGACGGTGCTTGCAGGCGCCAAGACCGCAACGTTTACGGTCTCGACCACGGCCGTCACGGTGAACACTGCGGGCGACATCAAGGCGACCTACGGCGGCATCACCAAGAAGGCCGCGCTGACGGTGAAGCCTGTCCCTCCGAAGTCCGTCACTCTCACGCCGGCAACGGTGACGGGCGGCACGCCGTCCACGGGCAAGGTCACTCTCAAGGCTCCGGCAGGACCCGGCAATATCACAGTAACTCTTTCGAGCACTCTGCCTGGAGTCGCCTCGGTCCCGGCTTCGGTAGTGGTCCTGGCAGGCGCTACCACGAAAACCTTCACCGTGACCACCTTTGCTGTGGCTTTAACCAAGATGCCCGTCATTTCTGCTACCGCCGCGGGCGTAACGAAGAGCGCCACCCTAACTGTCAATCCGTAGATAATCCGCCAGTCCGAAAAATCGCTTTGCAATGAGGAGACTATCATGCACAACCGATTCGCAGGCATTATCTCATTCGCTGCTGCCCTATGCTGCGCGACGCTCGTCGGCTGTGGGGGCAGCGGCCCTGTAGGCGGCGCCGCCGAGCAGACTCTGCAGTTCGGCTCACTCGTGACTCGCGTCGTGGGCACCGCGCAGCCGCCGGTAACTGCCGGTGGAAGCGGCGCGGTCGTCACGGGGGTCGCGGGGGCGACCGTCTCCAGCTTGACGCTTGCGGACGCCTCGTTCACGGATAAGGAGGGGCGCATCGCCTTCACCAGCAGCCGCGACGGCAACTCTGAAGTCTATGTGATGAACGCGGACGGCAGCGGACAGGTGAACCGCACCAACAACGCGGCGAACGACTCCTATCCCGCCTGGTCCCCGGACGGCAGCAAGATCGCCTTCTCCAGCAACCGCGACGGCAACTACGAGGTCTTCACGATGAACGCCGACGGCAGCGGACTAGTGAACCGGACCAACAACGCGGCCCCCGACTACCAGCCCGCCTGGTCGCCGGACGGAAGCAAGATCGCCTTCACGAGCACCCGCGACGGCAATTACGAGGTCTACACGATGAACGCCGACGGCACCGGGCAGGTGAACCGGACCAACAACGCGGCCTACGACTACTTTCCCGCGTGGTCCCCGGACGGCGGCAAGATCGCCTTCACCAGCTACCGCGACGTCAACGGCGAGGTCTATGTGATGAACGCCGACGGCGGCGCGCAGGTGAACCAGACCAACAACGCGGCCACCGACATC
>VFKD01000129.1 GCA_009885735.1 bacterium | reverse complement strand
TCTGCGATGCAGAGACAACAGTCAACAGCCCTATGAGTAACGCTTTTGTGTGCCGCATATGACGATCACCTTCGTGGTAGCTGGGTCGCGTAGAGCGGATAGTTCCGCAGGGTTACAGCCAATACACACTGTCCGCTGAAAAGGCTGCGGGGTTGTCTTAGAACGGACGATCCGCAAACGTCGGTTGTTCCAACACGGCTGCAGAGGTCGCCCGATCCGGACTTCCAATATAGCGTCGGAGCACTCCCACCTCGCCCAGGAATCCGGCGGGCGTGTCCACAGGTCGTATGACGCCTCCGGGTGGAACAGGAAGTCCCTCATTCGGAATGCGGCGCACAATGCTCGCCAGCGGGAACGTGAACGGAGATCCGCTCACCAGGTAGGTGCCGCCGTCGTTCGGCGCGAGGAAGGAGCCTCCTAGCACGGAGTAGTCCGGGACATACCCATGCCCAAACGCGGCGAATGTGAACGTTGTCGGTCGTATGACAAACGCCTCTCCTCGGAATTCGCTCGGTCCAACGAGGTTGCCCAGTGCCGGATTTCCACTCGTGTTGTACGATAGGCCGAAGACTGCTGGATTGTCCTCGCCGCTGAACTTGTTTGAGATAAGGAACTCTCGCAGCGCGGGAGTAAAGGGCGTAACCGTGTTACCCGCGCCATTTGCAAGCCTTCGAATGCTAGACGCCTGAAGCCGCTTGCCTGTGATGCGGTAGTAGTCGTTCGCGCTCAGCATCCACTCCACGTCCATCACCGCCTCGGTGTAGGGAGGCGTGGTGGCGTGCGTCACGAAGTTCAGTCGAGCCTGGTAGCATCCCGCCGAGTCGGCCAGCAGGAACTTCAGCACTGGATTTCCGCTTATTGGGTCCGGCTCCACGAACTGAGAAAGCCAGGTTGGACCGCTGATGGGCTGGACGCGCGTCCGCAGCATGCCCGGCATCAGCGGATCGGGCTCCGGCATGCGCAAGTTGTTGACCACGGCGAGCACGCCGCCGGTCTCCTTGAGTATTGCCAGCGAACCGCCACCGGACTCCACGGACTCCCCGATGCCCAGGCCCGCCGCGAGCGGAATGAGCGGATCCACGAGCCGCGTGTTCTGAATCGATGCCAGAGTGAGCTGCCTCACCGGCATCGACGGGTCTTGCCAGCTAACAGGCAGATCCGAATCTCGCAGCACAAGTCTCTGAACCGCTCGATAGCGATACCGCT
>VFKD01000461.1 GCA_009885735.1 bacterium | reverse complement strand
TGAGCTTGCTCACCTGATTCAAGAAGACCGTTCCGTAGGTGTGGTTCAGCACCACCAGCAGAGCCGCTGCCGCGCGCAGACCGTCTACATAGTCGAGGCGGAGGCGCTCGGGTGCAGGCTCCTGCTGCGGAATTGCTGCGACTTCGGTGGTGCTCAAGTTAGCCTCCGGCTCGCGCAAGACAGGTGCGACTGCAGCAGTCGGAGCGAGCGTCCGTCGGCCGCATTCCCGTCCATTATCGGCACGCAGGCATCGTGGTCTTGAGCAGCCTAAGAACGTCGGCATCCGAAAGGTGCTTTATGCCTGCGAGGTAGTAGTTCGCGACGCTCTTGCCCCGGAACATCGAGACGCGCGCGCTATGGATGTCCCACCCAAGCTCCGAGATGGCGCCGCTGGCTCGGTACAGGGCGGATTGAGCATTTGCCATGGTGACCTCAACCACGCTATAGTGCTCCGCGAGATCGTTTCGAACTTTCAGATCGTCCGCACTGCCGCCAATGGCTGCAGGCTTGGACCGCTTCGTCAGGAGCGCTGCAATCGTCTCTTCGCCTGTTAGGACAGCATTGATGTGTTTAGCAACCTCCTTGCGTTTGCCGCTGGTAAGCTGTCTGCCCCGGAAGTCCACCGTGAGAGTGTCTATCGCTATTCGCTCGGTCCCTGCCACCCGCGTGAACACTTGAGCGCTGTGTACCGTGAGGTCCGCCGCATAGAGCACTCCTGCAATCTTTGAGAGGAGGCCAGGAACCGGATCGTCCATCGCGCACACGCATACCTCAGTGAATGTGGTGCCGCGATCATCATAGAAGTCGACTACCGGAGTTCCTTGCCGAGCGCTTCGCACGAAGCCAATGTGCAGGCCGATCTCCTTCATTTCTGTGTTCAAAATGTAAGGGGCCGGCATGCTCGCTACGTGCGCGGCGACCTCCTCGGGGGGGAGGTTCTCGACGGCGAGCTCCTTCAACAGAATTCGCCGAGCGCGCTGGACGCCCTCGTCGGAGTCCGGCTCGTCGCCCGCCAGCATCTGCTCGGTACGACGGTACAGGTCCTTTAGGAATCGAGCTTGCACCTGCGTCCAGACGCCCGCGCCCACGGCGGCGGTGTCTGCGTAAGTGAGAAGGAAGAGCATATTGAGGCGATCCACCTCCCCGACGACCTTCGCAAAGGCCCGTACTGTCTCATCCAGCGTGCAGTCCTGAAGGCGCGAGGTTTCTGACATCAACAGGTGGTGCCTGACAAGGAACGCAACCTCAGAAGTGACTAGCTCATTCCAGCCCATTCGTCGGCACACCGCCTGGGCAATCTCCTCGCCGACCTCCGCATGGGGACGATCGCTGATGCATTTGCCTGCATCGTGCAAGAGCGCCGCCAGCAGCAGTGCCTCGGGTCTAGGCAGCTCGGGCATCAGCATGCGAAATTCACGCATCTCGTCCTGGCCGGGTGGCTGCAGCAAGCCGTCGAGATTGCGAATGACGTTTAGGGTGTGCTGTCCCACCGTGAAGTCATGGGATTCGTCGTAGGGAATCTGATTGAAGGTCGGCTGAAATTCAGGCACGATCCACCCGAGCACTCCGAGGTCCGCCATATCCTGGAGGATAGGCGCGACGGGTTTGCGCTTGCCAAAGATACGCAGGAGTGCTTCGCCGGCAGCGTGCCAATCCGGCGGTGCGATAGCACACCCGTTGAGCGCGGCAATTCTCGACCGGAGCATGTCCGAGAGGGCGATATCGTGGCGGTGCGAAAGCTCGCATGCCTGCAGCATAGACATCGGCTCGATTGTCTCGCCCATGGCCGAAACCGGTACTATGGTGCGGTTCACGCAGTCGAGGTCGATGCCGAGATAGAGGCTACCATTTTCTGCACGGCGCATCACCTGGCAGCAGATGCGATCCACATCCGCAACATGGGCGTAATAGTCCCGCATGAAGCACTCTACTGCTGGAGAATCGCGTTCTTCGTCAATGCCGGGTCGATATCCTAGAAAGTCTGCGATCTCCTCCTGCCGGGTTACGACGAGTACGTCCCTCTCGGCATTAGTGGCCACGTGGAGCGCATTGCGCACCCGGAAGAGGAACTCCTTCGCTCCTTGGAGCGCCTTGGCCTCGGATTCCAGCAGCGCCCCATGCCGGAGAAGCACCTCCCACAGGCGGTCGCCGCGGACATCCGTGGCGTAGATACGTTCCGCTGCCTGCGTAACCCAAACAGCGGTTTGCAGATCTCGAAATCCGCCGGGTCCGTTCTTTAGGTGGGGCTCAATGAGCCTCGGGGTACCGCCGAACTCGCTGCGCTGCTTGCGCCGTTCCTCCAGCTTCGCGAAGATGAACTCGGCAGAGTTGTGACCTTCCCAATACGCATCTTCGAAGCGAATGAAGAGGCGGTCGCTCCCAGCCACTCTGCGTGCGTCCAAGAGGCCGCAGGCCGTCTGGTGGTCGAGGTTCGAGCAGTCTTCCAACAGACGATAGGCATACCCCACGTCCATGCCGTTGCCGTCGATGAAAACGCGCATCACCAGGGTGAACATCTCCTTGATGATTCGGTCCACAAGGCTGTCGCCATCGCGGTGGGGCACGAAGGTGATGTCCACGTCCGAGCGGGGGCAGAGCTCCCGTCGGCCATAGCCTCCGGTTGCCACGATTGCTACCGGCACGGCTGCCGGTGTGGCGCCTCGTCCCACGCGCGAGCAGGCCATCTCGAGCATGTGCCGCAGGACGGTATCGACCAAGTCGCTGTATTCGCGCACCGCCGCAAGGCCGCCAAGTCCTTGTCGAACGCGCTCGTCGAGCGACGCTCGGTCAGCGCGCAGCCGCTCAGAGAGGCGATCTACTTCGGCGGAGTAGGTTGAGGAGTTGGTGAGGGAGGGCATGCCGCTCATATGGGCAACTTTGCTGCGAGCACTACGCGGTCTGGCTTCTATTGCCGGGGGCCGGCGCTCCGCGCAGCATGCCTTCGACGCTCAGGTCCTCGTCAATGTCAGGCCAGTGAATGCCGTAGCCTCCGCCGGCAATGTGCCAAGTGCGGCGCTCGGCAGCGGATGCGCGCTTAAGCCGCGGGTACCATGCCAACGGAACTGAGATGGTGCGCCCGTTCATGAGAGCTACATGAAGGTCAAATTCATATACCTCCACCCCGGCCACTCTCTCATCCGTTGCTATCGCTGAAGTACCCATGCCACGCTCCCACTGCACTAAACCTGATCTCCACGATCACCATCAATTATGACAGGAATACCCCTCCCTCACGGTGAATCGACCCCAGGGTTCCAAACTTGGCCCGAGCGTACGGAGAGTGAACATGTTCAGGGTGGCTGTCGTTGGAGCGGGAGGCATGGCGCGAACGCATGCACGATGCTACACAAACCTGCCGAACGCGACGGTCGTTGGCATCATGAACATTCACGCGGACGCTGCGGCTGAAGCCGCCGAACCGGTGGGTGCGAAGGCCTATACCGACTTTGATGCGATGATCTCAGAGCTTCAGCCGGATATCATCGACGTCTGTACTCCCACTCCGTGGCATGCAGAATACGTATGTAAAGCCGCAAGCGCGAAGCCGAAGGGCATCGTGGTCGAGAAGCCCATGGGACGCACGGTGGCCGACTGCGAGAAGATGATCACCGCCACCGAGGCTGCAGGAGTGCCTCTCTTCGTGGCGCACGTGCTTCGCTACTTTCCCGAGTTTGCAACTGCGCGTGCGAAGGTGCTCTCAGGGGCGATTGGACAGGTAGCCGCGGTCCGCACAAAGCGTGGGGGGCCCTTTCCCACGGCTTGGGAGAACTGGTACGGGAAGGTCGATTGGAGCGGCGGCCTCATCCTCGATCTCATCATCCACGACTTCGACTGGCTTCGATGGACTTTCGGCGAAGTGGAGCGGGTATGTGCGCGTGGAATTGCCGCAGCCAAAGGGGAGGGTGCAGTGGTGGACCTGGACTACGCGCTCGTGACGCTTCGGTTCAAGTCCGGTGTCATCGCTCACGTCGAGGGCACGTGGGCGGACCCGAGCGGCTTTAAGGTGGGCTTCGAGATAGCGGGGGACGCCGGCCTGCTGGAGCTTAACTTCAACGCTCCCGGTGGAGCCTCGTACATTGCGGCACTCGCGTCTTCGGATTCCGGCAGGGCAGGGGTCCCCGTGCCGGAGAGCCCAACTGCCGTCAACCCCTACCAGGCAGAGTTGGCGCACTTCCTGGACTGCCTTGAACGAGGCGTCGCACCGGACATCGCTCCGCGCGACGGCCTGGAGGCGGTGCGTATCGCTACCGCTGCCCTCGAATCCGCCCGAACGGGTCGGCCTGTTATTCTTGCTGATTTCGGCTAGCCTCGACCTCAAGGAGGGTCTCTTGCCTCTCAAACTAGGAATCATGAGCTTCGCCCACATGCACGCCGGAAGCTATGCTGCAGCCGCATGCTCGCTGCCTCATGTCGAGTTGGTGGGCGTGGCGGATCACGACCAAGAGCGCGCAGATCGGTCTGCTGGGCAGTTCGGCGTTCGCTCATTCGGAAGCTATGCGGAGCTTCTTGGAGCCGATATCGACTCGGTAGTCATCGCTTCCGAGAACATACGCCACCGTGAACTGGTCGAGATGGCGGCCGCGGCCGGGAAACATATTCTCTGTGAGAAACCTCTCGCCACCACCGCGTTGGATGGTGTTGCGATGATTCGTGCATGCGAATCTGCGGGCGTGCAGCTCATGACTGCCTTTCCATGCAGGTTTAGCCCTGCCGTCGTCCGGCTCAAGCAGGCGGTAGACGCCGGAGCAATTGGCCGCATCCTCGCCGTTCGCGGTACGAATCGAGGGCGCTGCCCGTTCGGCTGGTTTACGGACAAGGCCCTTTCGGGCGGAGGGGCGGTGATCGACCACACGGTGCATGTGACCGACCTGATGAGGTGGATTACCGGCTCCGAAGTGAAGTCGGTCTACGCAGAGATTTCGAATGCGATGCTCCATCAGGAGTTTGACGACACGGGCTTTCTGACGATGGAATTCGAGAGCGGCGTATTCGCCACATTGGACACAAGCTGGACTCGTCCCAAATCATTCCCAACATGGGGCGATGTCACGATGGCCGTTGTTGGCGAGCAGGGCACGCTTACGCTCGACATGTTTGCCCAGAATCTGGTTCACTATTCAGACGCGACGGGCGGAGTGAACTGGGTGCATTGGGGCTCGAACATCGACGAACTGATGCTGGCTGCCTTCGCAGATGCGATTCTTGGCGGCAAGCCGGTTCCGATTTCAGGTGTTGATGGCCTTCGCGCTGCCGAAGTGGCGCTCGCAGCCTACGAATCTGCAGCTAACGTCTCGCCGATCACCCTGGTGCGGGCGGCATGAGGGCAGTGGTGACGGCTCTCAGCGACGCTGAGATAGCGGAGAGGGTGGGAGAGGCGCCGGGCTGGGCCATTCTGGATGGAATGCTTCGCCGGACATTCTCCTTCAAGAACTTCCGCGAGGCGGTAGGCTTTGTAGTTCACATTGGGATGCTCGCCGAGAAGGCGGACCATCATCCGGACATCGATATTCGCTACAAGGTTGTGTCGATCGCCCTCGCTACACACTCGGCAGGCGGTATCTCACAAATGGACTTTGACCTTGCTGCAGCCATCAATTTGGCTGTAGGCCCTTACAGCTAACGTGGACAAGCTCTGTATTGGCGTGATAGGCTGCGGACACATGGCCACCGGGCTGTGCAACCATCTTTCTCTCGATTCGAGAGTTGAGATCATCTCAGCTTATGACCCAGACCCCGACGCATTAGCAGCGTTTGCGTCGCACTTCAATTGCAGAGCATTCGACGAACTCGACCTCATGTGCGAGGCATTCGACCTTGATGGGGTCGTGATTGCCTCTCCTCCCCACGCTCACCTCGAGAACGTATACGCTGCCAGGGCGAATGGGCTCTTCGTCTTCTGTGAGAAACCGCTAGGAGCGTGCGTCGTCGACTGCCATCGAATCCTTGCGGCGTTCGGCACGAAGAATGACGAACTCTTCGTCGGCCACGTTCTTCGCCTGTTTCCACTCTTCATGAAGTCGCTGGAGTTAGTCGCTTCCGGTGAGATCGGAGAGGTGAGGGCGGTCTCAATCACTCGGGCGGGCTGCAGCGAGCTCTTTCACCACGGTTGGCGAACTCAGAAGGCGAAGTCCGGTGGAATGCTTATGGAGCTTAACGCTCACGAACTCGACTACATGCGTGCGCTCTTGGGAGTGCCGGCTCGCGTGTTCGCGAGGCTCGATAATCTGCATAGACTCACTGACTCGGCGGACCAAGCATTCGTGTTGGTGGAGTTTAAGGGTGGACGAACCGGCATGCTGCACTCATCGCTCTCATCGCCGGCAGGAGAGTACCGCGTGCATATCCAGGGAACGAGCGGCAATATCGTCCATGGCGGGTTCGGTGGCAGTCTGACATCGCATCCGGTAGGCAAGGAACCGACCACTTGGACCAAGGACGAGCTAGGCGGGGACGACCCGTATGCGATGGAACTGCGTGCGTGGGTGGACACGCTTGTAGGTGGAGGCCCGCCAATGTTCTCGGGAGCGGACGGTTTCGCGGCCGTCGCGATGGCGGAGGCCGCCTACATCTCGGCGACTACCGGCAAGTCGTTCGAGCTAACGGACTTCGACTAGTTGTGCAGGGCGGGAGCGGGCCCGCGAAAGGCAAGCTGGAGGTAAGCAAGCAGCAGCATCCCCACATAGGCTGCCAGACAGACACGCAGGGCGTTTCGCACAAACCTCGGGCTCTTGCGTCGGGCCCACTCCGCAATGATGAGCGGAACCCCCAGCAGCAGAGCCTTCATCGTTACGAACCCCACAGGGCCGTAGCCACGCAGGATTGATGCGAACAGGGGATTCGCCTCTACCGCCTGCTTTGTGGCTACAAAGTAGACCGTGGAGAGAAGGTCGAAGCATCCCACTGCGACAATGGCGGTGGTCTCTGGAAGAACGTACGATGCCTTGGGGCCAGACTCGATCGGATCCACTAGCCGGCCGCCGGCAAGTGCTTGAGGATCATCTCGGCGGTTGCCACATTGGTGGCAAGCGGAACATTGTGCGTGTCGCATGCCTTCATAAGCGCGGCAATGTCCGGTTCGTGCGGATGAGCAGTGAGAGGATCCCTAAGGAAGACCATTGCGGCGACCTGACCGGTCGCCACCAATGCGCCTATCTGCAGGTCCCCGCCCATCGGACCGGAGAGCATTCGCGTGATTGTTAGCCCGGTTTCTCGTTCGAGGAGGGTGCCGGTCGTGTTCGTTGCGACTAGTGGCCGATCGGTGAGGTGGTCCTTCATGCGGCGAACGAGATCTACCATATCGTCCTTCTTGTCGTCGTGGGCAATGAGGGCTATATAGACAGGATTCATAGATTCCAGCCTCGGTCGTAATTCTTGCGAAGCAGCTTCTGTGCGATCGGGGCTCCCTTGGCTTCCAGCTTCTCAGCATCCCATATGATGCGTTCACCGGAACGATAGGCGGCATTGCCAAGCAAAACTGCCTCGGTGAGCGCTCCACCATAATCGAAGTTGCAGGTTGTTGGCGATCCTGCCTTGCACGCCCGAATCCACTCCTCATGGTGCCCTACTGAGTCTGGGATTGTTGGAGCAGGCGGTACGAATCCCTTGAAGTCCGTCTCAGGGAGAAGCACCCGGCGGTCATAATCGCACAGCAGCATCCCCTTGCTTCCAACAAACAGCGTGCCGTCTCCCCACTTGGGCAGCTTGCTCTCGGCAAACTGTGGCGGCCTCTTGCCTCCCTGATACCAATTGACCGGCAGAGCCGGCAGGCTGCCTCTGGTCGGGAATGTGTAGCGGACAATCATCCAGTCCGGTGCATTTTGAGGATCAACCGGAGGGCCTTCGGCCCGAACCGTGGCGGGATGACGGAGGTCAAGTGCCCAGAATGGCAGGTCCATGTGGTGGCAGCCCATATCGCCGAGCGTGCCATTGCCGAAGTCCCACCAGTTTCGCCATCCGGCAGGAGCATAGCAGGGGTGATAGGGTCGAGGGGGCGCGGTGCCAAGCCAAAGGTCCCAGTGCATCGTTGGGGGAGTATCGACTTTCACGAAGGGCCTGCCCCCGGCAGTGCGTACGCGGTCGCACCAGACATGCACTTCGTTCACCGTGCCGATTGCACCGCCCTTCACGAGTTCTACCACTCTCCGATAGTTGGTACCGGCGTGAATCTGAGTGCCGAGCTGGGTTACTCGCTTGTGCTCAGCAGCAAGGCGGGCTATCACCCTAGCCTCCTCGACCGTGTGAGTTAGCGGTTTCTCGCAGTAGACGTGCAGGCCCGCCTTGAGCATCCAGGCGGTTGCAGGCGCATGCACGTGGTCCGGAGTGCTGATGACTACGGCGTCGAGTCCCTTGACGTCGGTCAGCTTGCGAAAGTCGTGCAGCGTTTTGGCGTCCGGATACTGATGGGTTGCGCGGCCAAGGTAGTTCTCGTCCACATCACAGAGTGCCGCTATCTGCTGGCCCGAAACGCCCGCCAAATTGTCGCCGCCACGATTTGCGACTCCCACGATGCCAATCGACAACTTCTCGTTCGCTTGGTAGGTGAACGCCGTGGAAGGCGCAATGCCAAGAAGCAATCCGGCGCCGATCGCGCCGGAGTGCTTTAGGAACTCTCTACGGCTGGGTATGCCTCTAGTCATTATGGGCTACGGAGCTACCTTTGCTATCTCACGCACATAAACGTTCTTGAACTGAAGCTGGTCGCCGTGGTGCTGAAGCTCAAGCTGACCAACCGGATAGATCGGCTTGGTGCGATCCCAGTAGTTCTCCATCGTGACGTTGTGAACCACCAACACGTTGTTCAAGTAGATGGTCACCTTCTCGCCAACCATCAGGATTCTGAACCGGTTCCACTGGCCCGGAGGCAGGTCCGCCTTCACTGTTGGGTTCGAAGGATTCTTCTGATTGTTGTAGAGACCTGCCGAGCCTTCGACCCGGTCCCAAATCTGTACTTGCGGGCTGCCTCGAAGGTAGATTCCGCTGTCCGCGCCAGGGTGAATCTTCCAATCCACCACCATCTCGAAGTCGCCATAGTCCTTCACCGTGCAGAGGCTGTTGCCCTTGCCGTCATATTCCAGAAACTCACTGTCCACCACCTTCCAGTGAGCTCGCATCTGTGCGTCTGCCTCGGCTTGCGCTGCGCCAAGCTGCTCCTCGGTCATCTGCTCTCGCTTTGGCGGGTCGGCCACGAGGCCCTTCCACCCAGTGAGGTCCTTGCCGTTGAACAGCCTGGTAAAACCGGAGACAGGCGCGTTGTCCTTCTCGGGCTTCGCAAGGTCGCGAATGCGAATGTTGCGGAAGCGAACCGCGTCGCCATGGCCTAGGAAGCCAATGTAGCCGCTGGGCCGAAGAATGCCGGGATGAGATGCCAGAGTTTCAGGGTCGGTGACCTTGTTGAGGTCGGCGTCTACGATGAGAGTCCCATTGAGCCGAATCTGAATTCGTCGTCCAACGGCCCGAATCTCTTCCGAGTTCCACTCGCCGATGGGCTTAGCGTATCCGCGCTTGCCTGCGGCCACCATGTAGATCGATCCGTGGTACTGTGCGGGCTTCAGGTTCGCATATTGCGCTGCGGTGTCATCGAGAATCTGGCTTTCCATCCCTAGGTAGGCGGCATCCCCGTGCAACGGCGCTCGGAGCCCCACTCCATTGTTGCCCCCTGGCGGGAGCTTAAACTCGAACCGGAAGACAAAGTCCGAGTACTCCTTGGTGGTATACAGATTGCCTCCACCGCCCGCGGAACACGTCAATTCACCGTTATCGACGATGTAGCCACCGCCGGACTTCGACGCATGCTGCCACCCGTCAAGCGTCTTTCCATCGAAGAGCTGGGTGAAGCCATCCTCCGGTGCGGCGATGCTCCTCGACGCGAGGAAGGAGAGTGCAAGTGCAGCCGATAGCGTCAGGCGTACCGCCATTCGCATAGTAGTTGTCCTTTCGGTGTGATGCTGGTTGAAGTACGCCGACTTGTCAGGCTGTTTCTATAATCTCAACGTTTGCACGCGGCACGGTCACCTTCCTGCCGTCGCTCAGTTCTGCTTCAAGTACTCGCACCCAGGTTTCGGACTCTACCTGCTGAAGCTCGGCCGGCAGCGCCGTCACTCTTCCCAGGATTCCGAAATAAGGCTCGCGGATAACGCGAATCGGAGTGCCTGGTCCAAGCTGCCCCTCCTCGCGGTCAGGCGCCGTCGGCGCGCCGGCGACCTCTGTTGAGACGATTACCTCAGGGCGAATTACCCCAGCGCGAATCTGTGTGGCGCCGTTGATGGATGCCACCTTGCCGTCGAGGCTGGTAAGCAGCGCCAGAGTTCGCGCGGCCATCTTGATTGATCCAAACCCCTCCGTGACCACGAGTGAAAAGGAGATGGGTTCCTGTCCGGTGATTGCCACACCGATGTCGTAAGCTGGCTCCGCCAAAGCCTCGCGCATATACTCAATGAGGTCAAGATCGACCACACCGCCCACAACAATGCCCGCAGCCCCGACTTCCGCTGCTCTGCGCAGTCCAGCCAGCGTGCAGTTCGCGCCACCCACCACGATCTTGCCGGCGTGGCTTGGCGAGAGCGTCTTCTCGGTGATGTCGGCCGACGCATCGCCCCCGATGAGCGCAATCTCTCCCTGCCGTTCGCCGCCAACGCCGAAAATGCCTTGCACAAGCGCGCCATCGCATTCGATGACGACACCTTCGTTCTCGATGACGCTCTTGACGCGACCGTAAATATAAGCATGCTTCTCGATTGGCGTGGGATCGACCCGAACGCCAAGGTGCCCAGTGGTCTCGGAGATTAGCTCTAGGGTGCCCTCGACGCTGGACTTGTACTCGCTCTTGAAGAACCCGAAGAGACCCTTGGTTTGGGCGAGAAGCATGCCCTTCTCAATGCGATCTCCGGCCTTAACAAGGAGCGTCCCCTTCAGGTCATTGGGTTCAACTCCCATCTGTTCAGCGAGCCGAATGCTCTGCAGCAGTCCGGGAAGCTGGGTTCGCGCGATGACGGTATCTGGAGTGACTGCATCACCCACCTTCACCACGACGTCTCCCTTAAGGGGAAGTCGGCGAGTCTTCTCGATTCGAGTGCCGGCGCTCACTCTAAGGCCGGGAGTATAGGCGCTTCCCATATTGCGGTCCTTCCTGCTCTAGAATCGCTGGCCGGCGAGGGCCGCCAACTGTTCGTCGTTCTTGGACATAACGGCAAAGGAGCCGTTGATGCAAGATCCGGTCATTGTAGAGAACTTATGGGGCCGGTCCAGCATCTTCGCCACGGCATCCCAATCGGTGATCGACGCATGTGCGTTGTTCAGGGAGCCATGCTTTTCGATGATCGCGGCGGCACGGTCGATGCGTCCAAGCGTCGCGCGGCGTTTCTTGAGCTCAGGACTGTTTTGCAGAACCGAGGGACTCAGACCTGCCAACATGCCGTTGAAGAGATAGCTTGATTGCCCTGTGGTGTGGTCCTTCGGGCACCGAAAGTAGGCATCGATGCTGAAACCAGTGCCGGTCGTGGAGGTCATATTCGTCTTCACGTTGTCTGTCCAGCCTTCGACAAGCGGAAGGGTATCGTCCCAATCCTTTGCATAGGTCTCGAGCGCACGGCCAATCTTGAGGAGATTGTTTTGGCAGGTCTGAAAGTCCTTTATCTCTATCATATGCAGATAGTAGGGCCGCAGCACGATGACCAGCAAGATAATGATGATGCTGACGAGCAGTGCCTGAAGCCTGCCTCGCTCACGCGCGCCTAACCTCCAGGTTGCACGCTTAATCTGAACCGGTGTGGACAATCTAGCCGTTCGCCTTTCGGCATCTTGCAATATAGTGATACACAAGAGCCCCGTTGATAGCTTCCACCACGAGGTTGCGCGCCAAAAGTGACCTCAACTCATTGCGGGTGAACCGAAAGTAGTAGATTCCGCCACTGTGCTGTCCTTGCTTCCGGCCAAAGAGTCTCATTAGCCATGAATACTGGTAAGCGGATAGGCAGAGGTTCCCGCCGTCTGCAAGAACGCGCGACAAGGATCCCACGGCCTCTTCACGGCTCCGCAAGGTTGGAATGTGCTCAAGGACTTGGCAGCTCACCACCCGGTCGAACACTCCGGGCCGAAAGGGCAGCCTGCATAGGTCGGCTTGGACGAAATCGACTTTGGCTGCACCGCTTTGAGCGGTCTTCGCGGCGCATCGCTTTAGAGACTCGATCGAGAAGTCGATGCAGACCAGCCTGGCGCACCGTCGCGCGAACTCAAGGGTCATCCTGCCCGTACCGCAGCCGGCCTCCAGGGCAAGATGATTTGGCTTCAGGTTCAGATATCGAAGTGTTGCAGGTATCTCGAGCTTGCCGAAGAGGTTGAGGTGCCACATTCGCTCGTAGTCGTTCACCTGTTCGTCGCGTGCCCGCATCTCGGACTGTTTCAGGGCGACCGCATCGTCCGCCTGTGCCACGTTGGCAGCTTCCAAGTCTATCGGCAGCATTCGCGCTATTCCATTCGAGACCTGGTAGCTTCGATGGCATCCTGGGCAAGTCAAGCTGCCTTCCAGGATAGCCTCATCTTGCCGACGGCTGTATGCGAGCGTGAGCGGGTGGCGCCCACAGTCTGTACATTGAAGTACGTCTAGAAGAGACTCGCGCATTGCGGCGCTACTCGCCTGTTGGGAGCCCCATGGAGGTGAGCCACTCCGTGAGCTTCTTAATTCGAGTTGTGGAATCCGTAGGGATCGCGAGTGGACGTCCACGCGCATCTATGATAAGCCCGACAATCCCTCCGGTGACCGTGGTAGTGATCGGCTTGCCCTTGCCCGCGCCCACGTCATAGCCTTTCTCGGGCTGGATGGTGACCTCCGTGCGCATGGGCTCAGTGGCTGGAGCTACGTGTAGGCCGCCCTCCACGGTGCTCGTGCCTCCAGACTCCAGCTCCTCGCCGCCAACGAACCCAAGAGGCAGCACCCTGATGGCGCCGCCGACTACCTTCTCGGTTCGACCATTTATGGTAACCGAGACACACGGCTCACCGGGCTTGCCCGTTCCAACCGGTGAGATGCAGGTGCCCAGATAGACGAGGCAGTCGCTCTCGAAGACCTGAGTTGCGGCCTCGGGCAGAACGGTGGAGAGTACGCCAAGCTGAGGCATCATGAAGATGCTGTCCACCGTTAGGAGCGTCACTCCCTCGGGCTGGTAGGCGTCCATCATCATCAGCGCGGACTGCGCCCGCCTCGGCGCGTGCGACAGCACGCCGCCGCTGCCCACAATCATGTCCAGCGCCATCATGTTGACCAGCGTTGATCCGGACTCGGTCTGCTCGAATGCGTCTCCGATTGACCGCGACTTCTGGCTGCCCATCAGCCCGCGGGCGAGCGACTTGTGATGGTCGAACGCGAGGCGCAGCGCCTCGCGCGCTACGGCCTGCTCGAGCAGCAGGTCGACCATACGCTGCGGGATGGTGGTGGGACGGATCATCTTGTTCCGAAGTTGGTTGCGCAGATCGGCATCGGCAATCTCGAAGGGCACCCAGCGCCTGATGTTCTCCACCTTCGCTTCGGTGAGTACATTGCAGATGGAGTAGCTCATTCCGAGGTTTGCCGACACAGTGCGGTTGAAGATGCTCGCGCCCTGTTCGTTGCGAAACACCGAGAAGACGTCCGTGGTTGCGCCGCCGATGTCTACACCCAGCACAGTGATGTTGCGCTGCTTTGCGATGGTGTCCATGATCGTGCCAACAGCATTCGGTGTGGACATAATGTCCGCGCTCACCCAGCTTGATAGCTTGCTATAGCCTGGAGCCTGCTGCATCACGTGCTCGAGGAAGAGGTCGTGGATGGCCTCGCGTGCGGGCAGCAGATTCTCGCGGTCGAGCGTGGGACGGAGGTTTGCTACGCGCTTCAGTTCAACGCGATGGTCGAGCAGTTCATGCACGGCCTGGTAGGCGTCTTGGTTGCCGGCATAGATGACCGGCAGGTTGAGCCCAACTCCTAGGCGCGGGTGGGGGTCCGCAGAGACCAGCATTTCGGCAAGCTCCACCAGATGCTTTACCGTGTCTCCGCCGTCTGTCCCGCCCGAGAGCAGAATCATATCAGGCCGAAGCTGCCGCAGCCTCTCGACCTTCTGATACTCCTGGCGGCCGTCGTCAATCGCGATGGTGTCGATGACGATTGCGCCCGCCGTTAGCGCCGCCCGCTGTGCGCTTTCGGCGCTCATCTTCTTCACGAGGCCCGCTACGGATATCTGCAAGCCACCGCCCGCACTGGAGGTGGAGAGGAAGAGGTCCACCCCGGTTTTGTCGTCTACCGCCGGAGTGATAATCTTGTCGTCTGCCGAGATCAGCTTCTTGCCGGAGATCTCCTCGATCTCTCGAACGGCATTGAGAACTCCAACGGTGACATCATCGAAAGGCGATTCGACGGTGGTCGGGGCTTCCCCACGCACCACGAGCCGGTACTGGTCGCCCGTCTTCTGGATAAGGATTGCTTTGGTGGTGGTGCTGCCGCAGTCTGTGGCGAGGATCGAGAGCGCTTCAGGCATGGTTGCGGGGCGTGCTCCAGGGAGGTGTGACAGCGGTTTCAGTTTAGCACACAGCAGGCGCTAGAGTGTGCGACCGAGCTACGACCGGTAATCCCATTCGCTTATCGCTGACCCCGACCGGTCAGTGTGAGCCCTCGACAGCCATACCGTCGGCACCACACTGTCACCCTGAGCCCTCGACAGCCGCACCGTCGAGGAGTCGAAGGGTCCAGCCGCACTCATCTCGGATCTGTCGGCAGCCCGCGGCAAGCTTTTCCGTTCCAGCGGTAGTACCGTTTGAAGTTACGGTCTCCAACGGCTCAGTCCTCGGTCACCATCATGTATCCCCGTCGGTCGACGCCGCTCGAATAGCACCATTTGGGCTCCGTCCTGATTGGCGCCCTACCAGATGCGCTGAATCGTAGGCAGCGGAGAAGCGCACGATACCCGTTCCGTCGCTCTTGCTCGTGTGCAGACCCGTTTGGTTGCCCACGGAATCGTATACGTAGGTTCCAATAACTCCGTTACCCAGCACGCGCTTGGTGCTGCGCCCGAGGGCATCGTAAACCAGGCTAGTCGTCTCGCTGAATCTGTTCACAATGGTCGTGACCTGATCTACCGCGTCCCACTGATACGTGAAAACTCCCGCGCCTGCATCCACCAGACCGGAACGGTTTCCGTTCGCGTCGAACGTGTACGTAAATCCCATGGCGAATCCAGGGAGACCACCTGCATTCGGAACAGCTTACTTCCGCC
>VFKD01000539.1 GCA_009885735.1 bacterium | reverse complement strand
GCCGCCAAGGATAGAGTTCGAGTCGTGGACTACGGTGTCTCGGTAGAGGGACGGCCCCTTCGCCTTGTCCTAGTGAGTTCGCCGGAAAACATCGCACGCCTTGAGGATATCCGCGGCAAGATTGCGCGCCTTGCGGACCCAAGGGGCGCCCAGAACGCCGAGCTCGAGCGCATCCTCAAGCAGTCGCCCTGCATCACCTGGATCAATCACTGCATTCACGGCAGTGAAACGGCGTCGTTCGAGGCGTGTATGATGACGCTCTACACACTGGCGGCTTCGGAATCCGACGCCGTTCAGCGCGCACTGCGAAACACCGTGGTGGTGCTGAATCCGGTCTTCAACCCGGACGGTCACGAAAGATATGTGACGTACTACAACAGCGTGGCGGTGGGCAGTCCGGACCGCCTTGCACTCGAAAAGGACCCGCCCTGGGAGGTTCAGGGGCGCTTCAACCACTATCGGTTCGACATGAACCGAGACAAGCTGGCCCTCTCACAGCCGGAGAGCCGCCAGGAGACGGCGGCGCTTCAGCGGTGGAATCCGCAGGTCTATGTAGACCAGCACGGCGAGACCCGCAGCTACTTCTTCCCCCCAAACGACCCAGCGGTACACGCCCAGGCGGACCGCACTCGACTGCTGAGGTGGACCACGATATTTGGCCAGGGCAATGCGGACGCCTTCGACAAGTATGGCTGGCAATATTCGACGCGAGGCAACGGGTTCGACTTCTTCTATCCCGGCTACCTGGATACCTACGCGGGCCTCATGGGCGCGATTGGGATGACGTATGAGACCGACGGAGGAGGGGTGCTTGCCGAGCGGCACGACGACGGCACTTCCCGAACTATGCGCCAAGGAGTGGCGCATCACTTTGAAGCGGCATTGGCCACGGTTCGAACCGCGGGTGCAAATCGCGAAAATCTGCTCCGAGACTTCCTAGCCTATAAACACGCAGGCATTGCCGGCGACCCAGCGGAGAAGATCAAGCAGGTGGTAATCGCTCCGAGCGGCGATCCCGGTAGATTGGCAGAGCTGGCGGAGGTGCTGATTCGGTTGGGTGTGGAAGTGAAAGAGACAACGTCAGCACTCAAGCTGCCAGCCGGCATCGAATACCTGCCTCCTAGTGCAACCGCTTCAAAGTCCAAAGTCGAAGCGAAGGCTGGCCTGCTCGTGGTGGACCTAGCTCAGCCGAACGGGAAACTGGCCCGTGCAATTCTCGAGCCGGACCCTGGGTTTGAGCCTGAGTTTGTCAAGGACCAGGCTGAGCGCCGCGCTCGCAACGAACTCAAGAACCCTCGAGTCCGCAAGGAGGAGTACTCCTTTTACGACGTCTCTGCCTGGTCGCTGCCGTACGCCTATGGCCTCACAGCCTACTCAGTTGAGACGCCTGCCAGGCCCGCGATGCAAGCCCTTAAGCTTGGCGCGGACGGCAGGGTCGCGCTTACAACACTGCGGGGTGGAGTTCCGGGAGGCAAGGCGAAGACTGCGTACCTAATTCCCTGGGGAACCG
>VFKD01000029.1 GCA_009885735.1 bacterium | reverse complement strand
CGCACATCGCGTTACTCTCTCGCTGGACCGCAGCCTGATCGATCAGACCCGTGCGGCCGGCGATGCAAACCTCAGCCGTCTGGTGGGGCGGTTGCTCGGAGAACACCTGGACTCTATTCGCAGGCAGAATCTCCGTGAAGAGCTGCGGTTGGGTTACCTCGCCGAAGCCGAGACGGACCTTGAGGTAGCCCTCGAATTCAGAGACATTGACGACGACCTGGCCCACCAGGACGACCGCTAATGCCGAGTGTGCCCGGGAGTGATCCGGCTAACTTCCCCAGGCGCGGCGACATCTATTTCGTCGGGCTGGACCCCACTGTCGGCATCGAACAGGGAGGCAGGTGGCCCGCGCTCATTATCCAGAACGACGTAGGTAATGAGATGAGTCCGGTGGTCATTGTTGCCGCTATCACGTCCAGACCTGGAATACGCCAGCGCCCTACGGATGTCACCCTAGAGGCGGGCGCCGGAGGACTCGAGATCGCGACGCGCGTGATGCTGAACCAAATACGAACGATCGACAAACGCCGGCTGGGGCGTCACGTAGGGCGTCTTGAAGACGAGGACTTACAGCGTATTGACGAGGCCCTCAAGGTGAGCCTTGGCCTGGTTCCAATCTAGTCCATTTGGGCATCGGCTCACGCGGCATTGTCGCTCGCGGTTCCGAGAACATCATGGCAACACCAAATTCAGATCCGCACGAGGCCCACAAGTCATGCTCGATATCAAGCTCATTCGCGAACAGCCCGACCACGTAAAGGCCAAGATGGCTCGCGCGGGAACGTCTGCCGACGTGATCGACCGGATCCTCGGATACGATGAGGAGCGCAGGCGCCTCGAAACCGAGGCCGGCGGCCTTCGAAACGAACGCAACGTGGGCTCCAAGGGCATGGCAACATGCAAAGGCGAAGCCGAGCGTGAGGCGCTCAAAACGGCAATGCGCGCGCTGGGCGACCGAATCTCGGAGATTGACGGCCGGCTGGGAGGGATCAACGAGGAGCAGTCCTCGCTGATGCTCACCTTGCCGAACCTGCCGGACGCCCGTGTGCCGGAGGGCCGAACCGAGGCCGAGAACGTGTTGGTACGCCAGGTGGGCGAGCCGCGAACGTTCGACTTCGTACCGAAGCCGCACTGGGAGATAGGCGCGAACCTGGGGATTCTGGACTTGGAGCGAGGCGTCAAGATCAGCGGATCGAGATTCTACGTGCTCAAGGGCGCCGGAGCGGCTCTTCAGCGCGCACTAATCACGTTCTTTCTCGACCTGCATGTCCACGAGCACGGCCATACCGAGATATACCCGCCCTTCGTGGTCAAGCGCGAGTGCCTTGTGGGAACTTCGCAGTTGCCCAAATTCGAGGACAACCAGTATCACGATGTGGAGGACGATCTCTGGCTGGTTCCCACCGCCGAGGTGCCGGTTACCAATCTGCATAGAGACGAGATACTCGACGCCCACAAGCTGCCTATCCGCTATGTGGCCTACACGCCGTGCTTTCGCCGAGAGAAGATGTCTGCCGGACGCGACGTTCGAGGCATAAAGCGAGGGCACCAGTTTGATAAGGTGGAGATGGTGCGAATCTGCGCTCCCGAGACGTCCGATGCTGAGCTTCACTCTCTTACTGGTCATGCCGAGGAGGCATGCCGCCGACTTGGGATTCCATTTCGCACCATGCTAGTATGCGCGGGCGAGAAGGGAGAATTCAACACGCTGCAGTACGACATTGAACTGTGGGCCCCCAAGAGCAAGGGCGACGAGGGCGGCGAGTGGCTTGAGGTTTCGTCGTGCTCGAACTTCGGCGACTTTCAGGCAAGGCGCATGGGTCTTCGCTTCCGCCGCGAGAAGGGTGCTAAGCCCGAATTCTGCCACACCCTCAACGGAAGTGGCCTCGCTCTGCCTCGCGTGATGATCGCGGTGCTGGAGAACTACCAGAACGAGGACGGATCGGTGACGGTTCCGCCCGTTCTTCGGCAATATATGAGCGGGCTGGAGAGGATTACCGCGAGGGAGTAGGCCGCTCTGGGCCACGCTGATGGGCCGCGCGCAGGCTTTCGAGTGGTGCCCGCCCTACCGGTCGGCGCTCACCAGCACAACCGGCTCCGTGGGCAGCGCTGCGCTTATCCACGCATCGAGTCCACCCTCAAGCGCGGTTGCGGTGTGACCGTTCTGCAGAAGGATGAGCGCCACCCGCGCGCTCGAGGCTTCATCCGGCCAATCGCAGTAGGCGACAATCTCTTGGCTCGGGAGTATCTCGCTCAGCCGCACGGCAAGCTCATCCGGCGGGAGGTGGTGCGCTCCGGGCACGCCTTCCGGGGACGCTTGAATCTGGTCCACACGACGGACATCCGCAACGTACAGAGCATCGCCCCGATCTAGGCGCTTGTGCAGCTCCAGCGGGCTGATTCGCGGTACGACCGGCTCGGGTAGCGAGAAGGGACGGACCTTTGTCGAGGCGCCCAGCAGCGGAACATAAGACTCATAGCATGCCGGAAGGAGCTTCTCGTAGTCGTCGAACAGATTAGAGTGTTCGCTGCTTCGAGCCTCGCGCACAATAGGCTCAATCTTCTGCCAAACGCCAATAGCATATCCGCCGATGGTGGACAGAATCTCCTTCTCGTTCACCAGTCCCAGGCGAGTGAGAGTTCCCACTCTATCGTAGAATGACCCGACACGATGAAACGCAATCTCCCCGTGCTCGCCTCGGTGTGCGGTGATGAATGTGCTCCACTTGGTCTCGGCAAGCTGGTGCAGCACCCACATCTGGTCCTTCATAAAATCAGTTGACTGCCAGATCGCGAAGAGCTGATTGGTGGCCGCGATGTAACGATCCTTCTCGGCTGCCCGGAGATCAGCGCGAATGAACAGCGCCGTGAGCACGAAGGCGACCATCGACACAACGGAGGCGATGCTTGTGACAATGTCCCAGACCATGTGCGAATGCTACCTGTGGCTGCCCTCACGAGTCAAGCCGCCGGTCTGGCCGCGATCCACCATCTGTCGTGCTCGGACGCCCTGTTGCTGGACTTGAGGGATGGATTTTCGGCTTCTGACGCAAGACAGGTGCCTCGTGGCGCCTGTGGACTCGGTTT
>VFKD01000597.1 GCA_009885735.1 bacterium | reverse complement strand
GCACCTCCGACCACTCGCCGCTGTGCTGGCCCTCGAAGAGCTTGCCGTCTACGCTAATAGTCATAAACTTGACCGAAGGATACTGCGAAAGCGACTTGCGGAGTGCGTTTTGGGCATTCGACTCGCCCGTGTTGCCCATCTCGTTCACGCCGCGAAACTCCGTGCTCAGGTCGATCTTTGCTACGCCGTTCTCCAGCCGAAGCTCCTGCAGCCGTACGCCCTTGGGGACCGGGCTCACGTCGGGCGAAGTCTGGGCCTGAGCAAAGAGTGCCTCGAGCGCCCGCGCGGGCCGATCCGCTCCCGGGCCTATACGCACAGTTCCAGCGCCGAGATGCACGTCGTTGTTTCCCGCCTGGAGCTTTGGCACCAGGACATTCTGGTCGGGCGCACCGCTGGGCCCGCTCCGCGGACCGCCCGCGGAGAGATAGCCGAGCGCAACCGCTCCGACTGCGGCTAGAACGGCAATTATTGGTATTGCGCGACGCATGGGCAGTGGTTCCTAGCGGCCGTCAGTCGCGGGACTGATCGGCGCGGATGAGTCGAGTTGGTCCTCCGGAAGCGCTGCGCCGAGGTAGCCGCGAATTCCGTCCATGATTGCCTGCGCCATAGCCGTGCGAAATGCAGGGTTCACCAGCTTGGCGCGGTCTCGTGAGTTGTTGATAAACGCGGTCTCCACCAGGACTGCGGGAACAGTGCTCCTTCTCAGAACCGCAAGTCCCGTTTGGTAGAGCACTCGGTCCGACACGGCGCCTCGAATTGGCAGGCCGGACGCCCCGCGTATTCGGCCTATTATGCTCTGAGCCAGCGCCCTGCTGCTCTCATCCTGCTTGTGATAGTAGGTCGTAGAGCCGGAGGCCGAGTTTGGAATGCCGCAGTCGTCCACATGGATGCTCACAAAGAGGTCCGCATTCGCTGCCGTGGCCAATGCCGGACGTGCGCTGAGGCTCACGTCAACGTCTTCCGTGCGCGTCATCACCACTTTCGCACCCGCCGCCTCCAGCATCGCGCGGAGCCGAAGGCCCATATCCAGCGTCAGGTTTTTCTCAACGAGCGGCGCTCCGTTCACCCTTGAATGGCATCCAGTTGCCGGTCCTCCGTGGCCGGGATCCACAACTATGATGAGGTCTTTCATCCTGCGTCCCGCTCCACGCGGCAGGCTCAGGTTGATGGCTACTCCTCCGGGACCATTCTCGGCAATTCTGTAGCTCACGAGACGCTCGAGCGGAACGGTGAGGCGAACCGAACCGGGTTTCTCACCGCGCTCAAGCCTAGCCCCGGTCAGGAACGGGTGCTGAAGCGCCCAGCTTTGCGCCTCGGAGGGCTCCTGGCAGTTCGCAAGGTCGATTGCGAGGCGAGTAGGATCCAACAGCAGATTGACCGAAGCGCCCATCTTGCCGCTCGTTGCAATTCGCAGCCTCGCATGCGTGTCGTCCATGGCGTCCAGCGAGACATCCAGAACGGACGGCTTGGCGACTTCGATGGGCTCCGGCTGTTGCACCGCGCCGCGCCCCGGCAGAAGCTGGGCTAGGAAGAGAGGGTCTGCCAGTAGGTTCGGCTCTATTCGCTCGGCCGGCTGAACTCTGGTCAGAAGTGGACCCTGTGGAGTTATCTGCTTTGGCTGAGCCGGAACCGTCGGATCCGGCTTCTGAGCCTCTTGAACCTTCGGCTTGTCTGCCGGCTCGACCTTCTGGGGCGCCTGAACCGTTACAGCTTCAGCCGGCTTCGGCGCCGCCGGATCCGGGTCCTTGCGCTTGGGCGCGGTGGTAGGCTTGCGACCAATTTCGCAAATCCCGTCCTCAACGCGCCACTCTTCACCCATTGCCGCGGCCACTAGCGACACGGGGGCCATCGCCTCACCCTTGAGGCGCGCCATCGCCACCTCGCGCGTCCTTCCGCCAGGAAGCTGGAGGATGGCAGTCTCCTCCCTGCGCGTCAGCGTGGGCCGCAGCCCAAGCGAGATGAGCGCATCAACTGGAACGTATGCTTCACGGCCGTCGAAGAGAGCGCTTTGCTTAAGATCATTACCCTTCAGCCGAATACGGACGGATTGCAGATCAGCAGCGGCGCAGGCGGACGCGAGCGTGCAGAAAGCGAGAAGAGCCAAGACGAACGCAGAAGCCTTGCCACGACGTTGGGTTAAAATCACTACGCAAACACCTCTTCGCGGCATGGGCTGGTTGAGATCAAACCGCGTACTGCTTCAGGTAGCGCGTAGTATAAACGCGCGGTGGGGCAAATGTCAAATCTCCGGACACTCCCGAGACACCGGCAGGGTAGGCAATGGTCGAGATTAGGGTGGGAGGAGAGTGGACGATACTTCACTGAAGTCAAAATTCTGGCGCCTTTCCGCTTCCGGCAGGCTCGGCGTAGTATAGTTGCATACACGGCATTCTCTGGAGGCGACATGAAGAAGTCCCTATCAAATGATACCAGCCCAGATTCTAGTCTCGACCCAGCCGGTGGGTTCTCGCCGGACTACGTGGAGTTCATAAGAGACATCAAGCAGAGGATCCTGACTGCGCGAGTACGAGCTGCGCTCGCCGTGAACCGCGAGCTCGTGCTTCTCTACTGGAGTATCGGCAGGGACATCCTGAGCACGCAGAGGGAGAAAGGCTGGGGTGCGAAAGTCGTGGACCAGATTTCCGGAGACCTACGGCGGGAGTTTCCCGACATGAAGGGTCTCTCCCGAACGAATCTGCTGTACATGCGCGCATTCGCCGAAGCCTGGCCGGACGAACCAATTGTCCAGCAGCTTGCTGGACAAATCCCCTGGTTCCATAACTGTGTGCTGCTGGACAAGTTGAAGGACCATCAACAGCGCCTCTGGTACGCCCGTCAGACGATTGAGCACGGATGGAGCCGCAACGTGCTGGTCCACAAGGACTCTCCCGCGCCTCAGCCGAACTCCAAGTCTAGCGAGGCAGTGCCTCAGACGAACGAGACATAGTTGGTCAGGAGCGCTACTACACTCCACAGGCTGTCATTCTTATACGATACTGTCGTCTCGCTACGCCGCACGTTGTGATCACTTCTTGTCATGTTGAGTAATTATCGCAATACGAGCGACTACGCAAGTAAGAAACTGCGATCGAACGGCTATCATTGATTCAGCATGTGCAGTCTTGAGAAGCTTGACCGTCTC
>VFKD01000648.1 GCA_009885735.1 bacterium | reverse complement strand
GAGACTCCGCGAACCCCCGCGCCCACGATAAGGATCCGTCGAAGGGCGCCGTTTGACGATGAACGCAAGGATGCGGGGCGCTCATCAACGACAACCCGGTAGGAGAGCCTTACGCTGGCTGTCAAGAACAGGATAATCAGCCAGTCTATAATGAGAACCTGCTTCGGAAAATCGTGCCGCTGAGTAGCCAGGAGCAGCACGACAAAGACACAACTGCTGAAGAGCGTGCTCAGCGTAAGCAGCATCGCGTCCCGAACGCAGAAGTGTCGAAACGAAATGCGGTAGACACCGAAGAGTATGCGAACCGCTACCCGAATGAACACCAGCGCCGGCATCGTAGTCCAGAAGAGCTTGCTGTCGTTGTCGACGAGGGGTATGGTGTCCGCCCTGAGAGCGAACGCAATGTAATAAGAGAGCGCCACAAGGAAGGCGTCGCCCACCAGAAGCATTGCACGCACAGGGCGCTTCACTACCGCCTTCATGAGGAGGCGACTCTTCCGAAATGCGCCGTGCAGGTTGTTTTGAGGTCCACCAAGGGCCCGCTCTCATGCGCGATATAGGGCTGCGCGTGATTGTCAGATGACAGTGGTAAGGCTATTCGCCTGCTTGTCCGTAAGTCCTGCACTACTCCCAGGTTAACAGAGTTGTGTGTCCAGCAGCGGAGCTTACTGCCTTACATAATACCCGCGTTGCACCAAGGTTGAGGTGCGGCTGGCGCTAGTTCTTACAATTCGCTTAAGATTTCGCTCGGTACAACTCCATTACGACTACGGTGCGCTTAGCGCGTACGCATCGACCGACGAGACTCTCTGACACTGGCTAGGCGGGATTCCCAGACTCGGCAGACAGCGAGTTGGAGCTGGAAACCGTCGGCTTGCCATAGGGAATGAGTTCACGTGGAAGCCACGCCTTGTTGACGAGCTTGTATGCCGTGGAGGCAAGAATCTTGAGATCAATCGCCATGTTATTGTTGCGAACATACATAAGCTGCAGGCGCAGCTTCGTCGGACGCAGGAACTGCTCGTAGGCCAAGTCCGCGTCCACCGCTTCCGACACGACCTGCCCCTTATCTGCGTTCCAGATGCTCGCCCAGTCCGTGATGCCAGGCCGCAGCTCGAGAATTGCTTGCTCCTCGTCGGTGAACTGGTCTACGTACTTCTGAACTTCCGGCCTCGGACCCACCAGGCTCATTTGTCCACGAAGCACATTGATAAACTGTGGAAACTCGTCGAACTTGATCTTGCGGAGGATACGGCCCAGCCGTGTGATTCGACGGTCTTGATCTGATGCGGTATCGCCGCCGATCTTGTCTGCGTTCACCACCATCGACCGGAACTTGATGATCTGGAACGGTACGTTGCGACGGCCTGCACGGTAGCTTCGATAGAAAACAGGGCCTGGAGAATCGAGCCTGATGAGGATTGCAAGGACGACGAAGAGCGGCAGCAGGATCACCAAGGCCACGGCGCTCACGGCAACATCGAAAAGACGTTTCAACACAGTCCATCCTCCTGTCGGCGGCACGACCCCGCCGATCCACTGGACCTGTTCTAGCGCCCGCAGCGGCATGCGCTGCACAGGTCAGACGTCACAAACGATCAATTTGTTCCCAGGTTCACCCAGTATCGACCGCTTGAGGCTGCAAAACACGTCCCATGACTCTGGACGTGCCTGCTCAGCCACAAGCAGTGCCTTGCGACGGCTATGGCCTTGGCTTCGCTCCCAGCACCTTGCGAGTCAGGCCGCCGATTGGGTCGAAATAGTCGTCAACCACCCGCTCCTTGAGCGGAATAATGGCGTTATCGGTGATGTGAATATGCTCTGGACAGAGCTCCTCGCAGCACTTGGTGATGTTGCAGAAGCCGATGCCGCCCTCATTCTTGAGCTGCTTTCGCCGGTCGAGCGTGTCGAGTGGGTGCATTTC
>VFKD01000522.1 GCA_009885735.1 bacterium | reverse complement strand
GGCGCCTGACCCGCCGCAGTCTGCCGAAGTCGTTCCATGGTTGCTCGCGGCCTCGCCGGTACGCCGGATGCAAAGCGCTTGTTGCCTTCCATGAGCCCGTCAATTATCGCCTGGAATCCCGAGGCTTGCTCGAGGTTAATGACGGCTGGAGACTGAGTTGGATCTTGCGCCTGGGAGCCCCGGGCTAGAACAGCGGAAAATAAGACAATCGCGATATAGACCATCAGCTTGTGCTTCAGTGGCATGCTCGGCTCCTGGGAGACTCAGAGTTACACAGTGGTCTTGCCAGGTTCTGGATGAAAACCGCCACAGATTTTGTAAGTTACCTGTGCCGGACGGCCGGATTACAGCGACAGAGGGCGTACGTTGTGGTTAAATAGTAAGCTGCAATGGCACACGCCGTGCAAATTGCACCAGATGGGGATGAAGACGCTTCATGCGATGCCTCGTGATTAGACCAATGAGCGATGCGCTCGGCGCAGGATTGGGTCTCTGCTTAACGCTGATGCTGGCCTCCGCAGGTCCGTCTGCTCCTCGGCGGGCCCAAGCCAGGACGCCCGACGCGAAGAGCGTGCAGTTCTTTGAGGAGAAGATTCGTCCTCTGCTAGCTGCGAAATGCCTGTCGTGCCACGGTCCAGCAGTTCAACAGGGCGGCCTTAGGCTGGATTCGCGTGCCTCAGTGGCGAAGGGCGGCACCGCAGGCAGCATCCTGTCCGGCGGCGCCGAAGGCAGGCTCATCCACGCGGTGCAGTACGCAGGGCCGATTATGATGCCGCCCTCAGGAAAGCTTTCGGATTCCGAAGTCGCGGCAATGGAGGAGTGGGTACGGCTCGGCGCGCCAGATCCGCGCGTATCGTCAACCGCTCCTCCCAAGCGCGTCATCGACATTGCGAAGGGCCGCCAGTATTGGGCGTTTCGCCCGCTACGGCGGCCGGCGCAGGGTGTTCCTCAAGCAGCTTCCTCACCATGGGTGCAGGGCGAGATCGACCGCTTCATTCTGGCCGGTCTGCAGAAGGCTGGACTGCGTCCAAATCCACCCGCGAGCCGTCGGACACTAATCCGCCGCGTTTACTTCGATTTGATTGGGCTTCCGCCTTCGCCAGAGCAAGTTGAGAAGTTCGTGGCAGACAAGACCCCTGGCGCTTGGGCGCGGGTGGTGGATGGCCTGCTCGGTCATCCAGGCTACGGCGAGAGGTGGGGCAGACACTGGCTGGACCTGGCGAGGTTTGCCGAGAGCCACGGATACGAACAGGATTATGACCGTCCTTCCGCCTATCAATATCGCGACTTTGTCATAAAGGCCATCAACTCCGACCTGCCCTTCAACACCTTTGTGAAGTGGCAGCTTGCGGGAGATGAGTATGAGCCGGAGAATCCATTGGCGCTCATAGCCACGGGTTTCTTGGCGGCGGGTACGCATGCGACCCAGATCACCAAGAACCAGGTCGAGAAGGAGCGGTACGACGAGCTCGACGACATGCTCTCGGTCACTTCAACCGCTTTCCTGGGGCTAACCACGGGCTGCGCTCGCTGCCACGACCATAAGTTCGATCCAATTCCGACGCGCGACTACTACAGGTTGCTCTCCACCTTTACAACCACGGTTCGCAGCGACATGGACGTGAACATGGATCCGGTCGGTTATCGGGCTGCGAAAGCCGAGTACGATGCTGCTCATGCGCCCCTCACCGAGGCGCTCGATAGGTATGAGCGGAGCGGGCTGTTGGACGCAACGAGAGCCTACTTGGCTATTCAGAAGGCCGGGGATCCGCGCCCACATTGGATACTCCCAGAAACAAAGGCAGTCTCCGCGGGCGGAGCTGGGTTTGCCGTGAAGCCGGACGGTGCGTTGGTAGCATCAGGATCTAACTCAGACTCCGACACGTACACACTTTCCGTTACAAGTCGGCTGCAGAAGGTCGCTGCGATCCGGATTGAAGCCCTTGCAGACCCGCGCCTGCCTCATTCCGGACCGGGTCGCGCAGACAACGGTAACTTCGCGTTGAGCGATGTAAAGGTCGCCGTGACTCCGTCGGCAGGCGGCGATGCCAAGCCCGTGAAGATACTGGGCGTTCGAGCGAGCTTCGAGCAGAAGAGCCTCCCCGCGTCAGCGGCCGTTGACGGGGACCTGAAATCGTCTTGGGCAGTAGATCCGGAAATCGGTAAAGATCACGCGCTTGTGATCGACCTGGCCGAGACGCTGAACCTCGCGAACGGTGCCAAGCTCGTTGTAACGCTGTCGTTTGCAGGTAATGTGCGCCACAATCTGGGCCGCCTGCGGTTGAGCCTCGCCGAGCTGCCGAGTTTGGCTGCAAGCTCGACTCCGCCAATGCACGAGGGTGCGGCAGGCGTCCTTGCAACGCTAACCCCAGGCGCATTACCGGATAAGCCCGCTGATATGTCGACGGTGGCAGCATGGTATCGGACGCAGGACAAGCAGTGGCGAGACCTGTTTGCGCGAGTCGAGGCACACGAAGCGCTTGAGCCTCACCCGAAGTTGCAGAAGGCTCTCATATCGAGCGAGGGAGTTGCTGCCGTTCGCACGCACACGCAGGGCGGAGACTTCCTCGAAAAGACGCACTTTCTAAATCGAGGCGATCCGAACAATAAGGGAGACGTGGTATCGCAGAGCTTCCTGACGGTCCTCATTCGCAGCCAGCAGGGCGACAAAAGATGGCTGCAAGAACCGCCAAAGGGCGCGAAGACCTCGTTGCGGAGAACGGCCCTCGCCGAGTGGATAACGGACGTAGACCAAGGCGCCGGGAATTTGCTGGCAAGGGTGATCGTAAACCGACTGTGGCAGCATCACTTCGGTCGAGGAATTGTGCGGACGCCAAGCGACTTCGGCACGCAGGGCGCGAAGCCGACGCATCCAGAGCTGCTGGATTGGCTTGCAGGCGAACTTATCCGCAGTGGGTGGCGGCTCAAGCCAATCCACCGAATGATGCTCATGAGCGCCGCTTATACTCAGTCTGCTGGTATAAGCCCGGTGAAGTCGAAGCGCGACCCTGAGAATGCGCTGGTCTCGAGGTTCGCTCGACGCAGGCTCGAGGCGGAGGCCATTCGCGACGGAATGTTGAGCGCGGCCGGACTGCTTGATGCGACCATGTATGGGCCTGGTACGCTGGACGAAGCGAGCAAGCGCCGCAGCATCTACTTCTTCGTGAAGCGCAGCAAGCTCATCGCCTCTCTCGCAACTTTCGACGCGCCTAACGCACTGATCTCTTTGGCTGAACGCGCGGGCACCATCGTCGCGCCACAGGCGCTGATGATGCTGAATAATGTGCAGGTGCGCGAGGCCGCCGCCGGACTTGCGAAGCGGGCGCAGGAGAACGGCGCGAAGGACCCGATAGGCCGGGCCTATGAGATTGCTCTTGGCAGACTGCCGTCCCCGGCTGAGCGAACCTCGGCGAGTGAGTTCCTGAATTCCCAAGCGGACGGCTATCGGCAGTCCGCCACAAAGGACCCGCTACAGGCAGCGCTGGTGGACCTCTGCCAGGTAGTCTTTGGCCTCAACGAGTTTATCTACATCGACTAGAAGTTCGGAGAGACATATGCCACGAGAACCACACTTTGTCGCCGATCCCAGGCAGCCCTCCCGTCGGGACTTTCTAACGCGCACCGGCTCCGGCTTCGGAATGATGGCGCTTGCCTGCCTGCTGGAGCAGGACGGCGTACGGGCGGACCCGCGGCCCGAGAATCGGCCGGCGGGAAATCCGCTCGCCGCGAAGCCCGGCAGCTTCCCGGCCAAGGCCAAGAGCGTCATCTGGCTCTTCATGAATGGCGGGCAGAGCCAGGTGGACACCTGGGACTACAAACCCGATCTCGCCAAGCACGACAACCAGGAGCTGAAAGGTTTCGACAAGGACACGGGGTTCTTCACCGACCAGGTCGGGCCAATCATGAAGTCGCCGTTCAAGTTCGCCCAGCACGGCAAGTCGGGTTCTTGGGCTTCGGACATATTCCCGAACATCGCAAAGCATGTGGACGACATGGCCTTCATCCACTCGTGTCACACCGAGACAAACAACCACTCGCCTGCTCTCTTCACCATCAACTCCGGGATGAGCCGCATGGGTTTCCCGAGCGTGGGAGCGTGGGTTACCTATGGGTTAGGCAGCGAGAGCCGCAACCTGCCTGGATTCGTGGTGATGTACGACACGCTGGGCCGCGGATTCCCCAAGGGATATGCCCAGAACTGGAGCGCCGGTTTCCTCCCCGGAGTATTTCAGGGCACAGCCCTCAATGCACAAGGCGCTCCAATCAACAACCTGGAGCGGCCGGCAGTGATGACAGATGCACAGCAGCGCAGGCAGCTCGACCTCCTGGCGAAGCTGAACCGCAAGCACATGACCGCAAGCGATAACGATCCCGCTCTTGCTGCGCGCATCGAGAGCTTCGAACTGGCCTATCGAATGCAGATGGCTGCTCCAGAGGCGCTTGCAATCGAGAGCGAGCCGGCGGCAATTCGAACTGCCTATGGCCTTGACGACAAGCGGTGCGCTCACTTTGCCAAGCAGTGCCTTATGGCACGACGAATGGTGGAGCGGGGAGTGCGGTTTGTGCAGATCTACAGCGGAGGCGAGGAGAATGAGCGAAGCTGGGACGGGCACACGAACATCGAATCGAACCACCGCCAGTTTGCGGGAGAAACGGACCAGCCTATCGGCGCACTCCTGGCGGACCTGAAGCAGCGCGGCCTGCTCGAGTCTACCCTCGTGGTCTGCTGTGGCGAGTTTGGGCGGCTGCCGCTTGTCCAGAAGGGCGGAACCGGGCGCGACCACAACCCGCACGCCTTCACCACCTGGATGGCGGGCGGCGGAGTGAAGGGCGGCGTACACCACGGCGCGACGGACGAGATTGGTCACAAAGCGGTGGTGGACCGCGTGAGCGTGAACGACCTGCACGCGACGATTCTGCACCTGCTTGGCGTGGACCACCTGAAGCTAACCTATCGGTTCAACAGCCGCAACTTCCGCCTCACGGATGTCGCCGGAGAGGTTGTGAGGCCCATTCTTGCGTAGACTTGCATTAGTTCTTCTTGCGTCTCTAACGTTCCTGCCGTCCCTTGCGGCCCGAGCACAGGACCTCTCGGTCGCCCAGACTCGGGCAGCTTTCCACGCGCTTCTCGACCGGCCAATGGTTGCCGCGAGGCCGACTTCGAAGGTCGAGGTCCAGGACGGCAGGCGAGTGGAGACAGGGGAGTTCTCGTCCGAAGCAAACGAGAGAGTGCCATTTCTTGCTGTTTGGCCTGAGCGAGGTGAGCGGCGGAGGCCGTGTGTAATCGTCCTTCACGGAACGGGTGGTTCGAAGGAGGGGATGAGGCCGCTCATCAATGAGATCGCGGACAGAGGGTATCTCGCGGTCGCGATTGATGCGAGGTTTCACGGTAGCCGCATTACGGGTGGAGCGCAGGGCGCAACGGAGTACAATCGGGCGATAGTGGCGGCCTATCGCGAGACGAATACAGCGAGGCAGAGCCACCCGTTCTACTTCGATACGGTCTATGATCTGTGGAGATTAGTGGACTATCTCCAGACGCGGCAAGACGTGGACCCGAAGCGCATCGGTATGCTGGGCATCAGCATGGGCGGCATTCAAACATGGTTGGCTGCGGCCACCGACGAGCGGATTGCGGTTTCCGCTCCATTGATTGGTGTACAGAGTTTCCGCTGGAGCCTAGACTCCGGCAAGTGGCAGGCCAGGGCCAACACAATCGGCGAGGCGCACAAGCAAGTCGCAGCACTGCTCGGCGAGCCAGAGGTGAACGCGAAAGTGTGTCGGGTTCTGTGGGGCAAGATAATACCTGGAATACTCGACAGATTCGACTGCCCGGCGATGCTCCGGTGCATTGCGCCTAGGCCGCTGATCGTACTTAATGGGGAGAATGACCCGAACTGCCCGATCCAAGGTGCTCAAATCGCGTTTGAAGCAGCCAGGAAGGCATACGCCTCGGCTGGCGCGCCGGACAGACTGAAGATAGATGTGGCGGCGGGAGTTGCGCACGCTGTGACTCCCGAGCACCGCAGGATGGCGCTGGACTGGCTGGACCGATGGCTCAAGCCGGCTCCCTCTGCCCAGGTTAAGGATAGATCATGCACTGTAATCGATTTCTAGACAAGCCGATTTCGCGACGGGAGATGCTCTCGCAATGCGCCAACGGATTCGGTGCGGTCGCGCTTGCGTCCATGCTTGCGGGCGAGGCTGCAGCAGACTCTCGCACAGACCCGCTTGCGCCGAAGAAACCGCACTTCAAGGCTAAGGCAAAGAGCGTTATCTTTCTCTTCATGGATGGCGGGCCGAGCCAGGTAGACACGTTTGACCCGAAGGAACGCCTGATCCGAGAGCACGGCCAGCCGATCAAGATGAAGGTGCCCGCCACCCAGTTCGACAACGTGGGCAACGTGCTGAAGTCACACTGGGAGTTCAAGCGCTACGGCAAGAGCGGCATACCCGTGAGCGACCTGTTTCCTCACGTAGGCTCTTGCATCGACGACATAGCCGTGGTGCGATCGATGGTGGCGGACTTTTCGGAGCATACAAACGCGAACTACTTCATTCACTCAGGCATCGGAATTCAGGGGCGGCCGAGCATGGGCGCCTGGGCGACCTATGGTCTAGGCAGCGAGTCGCGCGATCTGCCTGGATTCATCGTCCTAAACAGCGGGCTCATACCTCCCGGAGGGCTCGACTGCTTCACGAGCGGCTTCTTGCCGGCAAGCTACCAGGGGTCGCTCTTCAAGAGCACTGGACAGCCCGTGGCCGACCTGAAGCCAACCGAGGCGACGCCGGAAAAGCAGGCGGCAAAGCTTGCGCTGATGAAGCGGCTCGACAAAGGGCTGCTGGACCGCACCGGTCGATCGGACGCACTCGAATCCGCCATTGCAAACTACGAGCTCGCGTTCAAGATGCAGAGCGGCGTGCCAGACCTCATGGACGTGAAGGGTGAAACCGCCGCGACTCGCGAACTCTATGGTCTAGACGACAAGCGCACTGAGATATTTGGGAAGCAGTGCCTAGTTGCACGTCGAATGGTTGAGCAGGGCGTGCGGTTCATTGAGCTGCTCTGTCCGGCGCACAACACGGACCGATGGGACCAGCATGCCGAGCTAAAGTATGGCCACTCGGTGAACTCCTACGCGGTGGACAAGCCCATTGCCGGCCTCCTTAAGGACCTAAAGTCGCGAGGAATGCTGGACTCCACGCTCGTCATCTGGGGCGGGGAGTTCGGGCGGACGCCGATGGCGCAGGGAGCGGACGGACGCGATCACAACCCATTCGGCTTCAGCATGTGGCTTGCCGGCGGCGGCATCAAGGGCGGAACAGTGTATGGCGCGACGGACGAGTATGGCTACTATGCCGTGGAGAACAAGACGCAGGTTCACGACCTTCACGCAACCATGCTGCACCTGATGGGGATGGACCACACACGGCTGACCTACCGCTACGGCGGACGAGACATGCGCCTAACGGATGTCTACGGAGAGATCATCCATCCAATCCTGGCGTAATCAAATTCCTCTGGGAGTACCTAGCAGTGAAGAGAATATCGATAGGCACTTGGGCCTATTCAATCGGACCGTATGCAGACGCGCCGGTTCCGTTCGACGAGGTCGTGCGGCGCGTTGCCGCACTGGGATTCGATGGTATCGAGCTAGGCGGCTTCTCGCCGCACCCGAACCCCGACGCGCTAACGACCTCGGCTCAACGCGCCGAGATTCGGGCAATGGTGGAGGGAGCTGGGCTTGCCTTCAGCGGCCTCGCGGCGGACCTTTGGAGCCAGAGCCTACTCAACACATCGGACAACAGCGCCTACCTCGACTGCTTTCGGCGAAATTGCAAGTTCGCGGCGGACCTCGGGATAGATGTCGTGAGAGTTGACACCGTGCAGCCGCCTACAGTCCTTGCTGACGTTGGTGAACAGACCGCTCACGAGCGGTTGGTCCGCACCTGGCAACATGCAGCGAAGCATGCGGCGGACCTGGGCCTCAGAGTTGTGTGGGAGTTCGAGCCCGGATTTGCTTTCAACAAGCCCTCCGATATTCTCAGCATCGTTCAAGAGGTTGATAATCCCGCCTTCAGCATCCTGTTTGACACATGCCACGCGCATATGTGCGCAGCCGTCGGCGCTCGGCAGCCTGGAGAGCGGGAGACCTTGGCCGGTGGGGCACTGGAGTTTGCGCAGATGCTGAAGGGGCAGATCGGCCATGTTCATCTCATCGATTCCGACGGCACTCTGCACGGCGATGAGACCTCCACCCATGCGCCGTTTGGCGATGGCGTGCTCGACTTCCGTGCGCTCCTCATGGAGCTGAACTCGCATGACCTCCCAACGGACTGGTGGACTATCGACCTATGCTTCTGGCCGGATGCGTGGTCCGTCACCGAACGATGCAAGCTGGCGGTCGACAAGCTGAATGAGCAGTTTGGGTAACGGAGAGGTGTATTGAAACAGCTTAGAGTTGGAATCGTTGGCTACGGCTTCATGGGCCGGGCACACTCGAACGCCTACCGGCAAGTGAACCGGTTTTTCCAGCGCGACATTCAGGTTGTGCTGAAGGCGGCGTGCGGCAGGGACGCAGCGGCAACGAGCGCCTTCGCGGCCAACTGGGGCTGGGAGAGCACGGAGACCGACTTGCGGCGAATGGTGGAGCGAGACGACATCGACGCCATCGACATCTGCACGCCGAACAACATGCACTTCGAGATCGCCACCGCAGCCGCGGCGAACGGCAAGATGGTCCTCTGCGAGAAGCCTCTCGCGATGAACGGAGACGAGGCGCGCCGAATGACGGAGGCGGTAGAGACGGCAGGTGTGCCGAACTTCGTCTGGTTCAACTATCGCCGGGTGCCGGCCATCGCTCTAGCCCGCCAGGTGGTGGATGAGGAGCGCATCGGAAGGCCGTTTCATTATCGCGCACAGTACCTGCAAGACTGGACCATCGATCCGAGCCTGCCGTTGGGCGGTCACACTCTCTGGCGGCTCGACGGTGAGGCGGCGGGCGCGGGCGTCTCGGGTGACCTGTTGGCGCACTCTATCGACACGGCGCTCTGGCTGAACGGTCCGATCGAGTCTG
>VFKD01000014.1 GCA_009885735.1 bacterium | reverse complement strand
GCTAATGAAGGAGATGCAGAAGAACAAGAGCTCTCTCGCTCCTCCGCCCTTGGAGACGCCCGACAAGATGCAAGCACAGCCCGCGGGTGGCGGGCATGTTCACAAAGAAGGCGACGGGCACAAGCACTAGCCCTCTCAATCGGTTGTTCACGCCCCGGCTCTTGGTTCTTCGAGCCGGGGCGTTGGCATGTCTGCTGGGACAGGTATACTGAAGTGCAATGCCCCACACGCTTACTGACCCAATCTCACCGCCCTCGGAGGCTCCACAAGGCTTGGATACCATCTTCGTTCAGGGCGGCACCCCTCTCGCAGGTTCTGTTCGCGTGGGTGGGAGCAAGAACTCCGCACTCGGTATTCTCGCGGGCTCGCTGCTGGCAGATGGGGTTGTCACTCTGCGGAACGTTCCGCGAATTGGCGACATTCACACCATGGTGGAGCTGCTGAACGGGCTCGGCGCAGCTACTCGCTTCATAGACCCCACTTCGCTCGAGATTGACCCTTCAAGGGTTCACTGCCTCGAAGCGCCGTACGAGCTCGTGCGTAAAATGCGCGCCTCGTTCAACGTTCTGGGACCTCTGCTCGCTCGATTCGGATTTGCACGTGTTCCCGTGCCCGGTGGCTGCGACATCGGCGCTCGTCCGGTCAACTTTCACCTTGAAGGCCTGCGGAAAATGGGAGCGCACATCCATGTCGAGCATGGAGTCTATACCGCCGAGGCGCGCAAGCTCGATGGAGCGCGCATCTACCTCGATTTCCAAAGCGCTGGAAGCACTCAGCACCTCATGACCGCGGCGGCATTGGCGGCGGGAACCACCATTATCGAGAACTGCGCCGCCGAGCCGGAAGTGGTGGATCTCGCGAACTTCCTCAACAGCATGGGTGCATCTGTGGAAGGCGCGGGTACGAACCAGATCACTATTCAGGGTGTGGAGCGCCTCCACGGCGCCGAGTTCTCCATCATCCCGGACCGTCTGGAGGCAGGCACATTCGCCATTGCCGCGGCAATCACCAAGGGCGACATCCTTATAACGGGAGCAGTCGAAGACCATATGCGGCCGGTCCTCAACAAGCTTGATGAAGCCGGCGTGACGGTGGAGAGCCTGCCGCAGGGACTGCGCGTGGCGGCAAGCGGGCGCGCACGCGCCGTGGATATCAAAACGATGCCGCATCCGGGATTTCCTACGGACATGCAGCAGCCGTTCGCGGCCATCCTCGCGGGCGCAGCCGGTACTTCAATCATAACCGAGAATGTCTACGAGAGCCGCTTCAGGTATGTTAACGAGCTTAACCGCATGGGTGCGAACCTTCGGGTGGAGGGCCGCAACTGCGTGATCACCGGCGTGGACCGCCTCACGGGCGCGCCTGTTACCGGCACCGACCTTCGCGCGGGAGCAGCGCTAATATGCGCCGGCATGGCAGCCGAGGGCGAGACGGAGATCACCGGAGTAGAGCACATCGACCGCGGGTACGACAACATAGTCGGCAAGCTTCAGGGCCTCGGCGCCTCGATTAGCCGGGGCGAGTAGCGGCTAGAAGGCTCCCTCGTGTTCTCCTTTCATCAGTCCATCGGCATCGACCTCGGTACGGCAAATCTCCTCGTCTACGTTCGCGGAAAGGGAATCGTGCTGCGAGAACCCTCCGTCGTGGCTATCTCCACGGTTACCAAGAAGGTGCTCGCGGTTGGCGAGGAAGCGCGCCTGATGATTGGCCGCACGCCGGGCAACATCGTGGCCATTCGCCCAATGTCCGACGGAGTCATAGCCGACTATACCACCACGCAGAAGATGCTCGAGCACATCATCGCAAAGGTAGTTGGGCGCAGGCGAATCTTCAAGCCCAAGGTACTCATCTGCGTGCCCTCTGGAGTGACGAGCGTAGAACGCCGCGCCGTTATCCAGGCCGCTCGGGAGGCCGGTGCGGGAGAGGCCTTCACCATCGAGGAGCCGATGGCGGCAGCCATCGGCGCGGGCCTCCCCATCGCCACGCCGGGCGGCAATATGGTGGTAGACATTGGCGGCGGCACCACGGACATCGCGGTCATTTCGCTCGAGGGCCTCGTCATTTCCCGCAGCGTCAGGATCGGCGGCAATAAGATGGACGAAGTCCTAATGCGTTACATCAAGGGCGTACACAACTTGATGATTGGCGACCGAACCGCCGAGGAGATCAAGATTAAGATCGGCTCCGCCTATCCCCTCGAGGTGGAGACCAAGATGGATGTGCGCGGGCGCGACTTGGTTGCCGGCCTGCCGAGAACGGTCAGCGTCACGTCGGAGCAGGTCCGTGAGGCGCTGTCGGAACCCGTGACATCCATCATCGACAGGGTCAAGGGCGTACTCGAGCAGACTCCGCCGGAGCTCTCGGCAGACATTATCGAGCGAGGCATCTGGCTGACCGGTGGCGGCGCCCTGCTGCGCGGGCTGGACAAGCTTTTGTGCGCTGCAACCGATATACCAGTATATGTTGCCGAGGATCCGCTCTCGTGCGTCGCGGTTGGAACTGGACGCGCGCTTGAGGAGTACCCCGCAATTCGGCAGAGCTAGCACAGCATCTTCGCGCACGAAAGGATTCGGACAATGCGCAGGTATCTCATCGCTTTTGTTGTAGGCAGCCTATTCATTGCGTCCAAAGCAAGCTTCGCACAAACGGACGTTCCAGCGTCGCACTGGTCGAAGAGTATGGTCTCGACCCTCGTTTCTCTCGGCGTCATGTCGGCTCCAAACGGCAAGTTCAGCGGTGACGCGCCAGCCACTCGGGCCGATCTAGCGGTCGCGACAGCGGCGGCTGCCCGGCATCTGGAGGCAGCCACATGGCCAAAGGCGGCGGCTAAGCCGGTAGGCCCACCCTCAAACTCCGTCGCATGGAGGGCTAAGGTTGTTTCGCGGTATGAGCTGGCCTCTATCCTATACAAGTCGGCAGCATTCGCGGCTAAAGGACTTCCCGTCAAGCCGGCGAAACCTTTTGTAGACAGCTTGGCGATGCCGCCCGCAGTTAAGCCAACTGGAATAACCAAATCCACAGGCGCGGCGCGTACCGCTGCTCTTTACCTAGCCCAGAACCGAATGCTCGCGCCGAAGTCTGTCCTGCTGGCGGCGGATGCAACAGCCGTGACAGGGCAGCAGGTAGCCGATGCCGTGTCCCAGATGCTTATCGGAGTCAATGCGCGGATGAACGGCGAGCCGCAAAATCGCGAGGATCTGGGCAAGGAACCGCCGCACAAACATTAGTGAATCGCCTAACGGAGGCCGACCATGGCTGCCTGTGCGAAGCACCCAGCAGTGGATACGCTACTGAAGTGCGGCCGCTGCGACACCTATATCTGCCCAGCCTGCAGCGTGTACGGCCCCGCCGGAGTGCGCTGCAGGGCTTGTTCGTCGATGAGGTCCTCGCACGTCTATCAGGTCTCTCCAGGTAGGCTTCTTCTCGCGGCTCTCGCGAACCTTGCGGTCTGTTCCATTGGCGGATGGTGCCTCTCCGAGGCCGGTGGAATGGGCGCGTTCGGGCAGTTCTGGCTAGCTCTTCTCCTTGGAATGCTCTCCGGCGAAACAGTGCTTCGGATTGGCGGCCACAAGCGTGGATGGCTTGTCAATGCATCGACGGCCGCAAGCGTGTTGATTGGAGTCGGAATTGGGTTTGC
>VFKD01000215.1 GCA_009885735.1 bacterium | reverse complement strand
GCTTCCGCGAGAATGACGAATTTATAGAAGTGCCCTAGACTAAGTAACTGCGCAACGGCGTCGTCCGAGGCACATTCGGGCGACCCTCAACAACCGTACAGATAAGGAGAGTGTCATGTTCAGATTACTTTTTGGTTTGGTGTTGGCGCTGTCCGTCGCTCCGATATTCGCCGCCGTCAAAGGCGAGGAAGTGGCGTACCAGGCGGGCGGCACGGTGCTCAAGGGTTATCTCGCCTACGACGATGCCGTTCAGGGCAAGCGCCCGGGTGTGCTGGTGGTGCACGACTGGTGGGGGCACGGCGATTTCGTACGCGACCGCGCCCGTGCGCTGGCCGCGCTCGGCTACACCGCGCTGGCCGTGGACATGTACGGCGACGGCAAACAAACCGACGACCCGGGTGAGGCCAACAAGCTCTTCGACCATGTCGCCGGCAACCCACCGCTGATAAAGGCGCGTTTCGATGCGGCGCAGGTGCTGCTGCGCAAGCACAAGACCGTGGACCCTAAACGCCTCTCGGCCATTGGTTATTCATTAGGCGGAAAGGTTGTGCTCGACATGGCGCGGCAGGGTGCCGATCTCGCGGGCGTGGTGAGTTTCTGGGGTCTCGTCGGTACGCAACATCCCGCCCAGAAGGGCCGGGTCAAGACCAAGGTCCTCGTGTTCAACGGCAAAGACGACCCGTTAGCGCCGCCGGAACAGATCAAGCAATTCCAGCAGGAGATGACCGCTGCGGGCGTGGATTACAAGCTCGTCGACTACCCGGGCCTCAAACACGCCTTCACGCGCCCCGACGCCGACGCACGTGGCAAAAAACACAACATGCCGCTCGCCTACGATGCCGAAACCGACCGACAGTCCTGGGCTGAAATGCAGGCCTTTTTCACGCGCGTTTTCAGATAGCCACGCGGCGCACGTACTACCTTGACCGTGCTCCATGAATGCGACTCCACCAGCGCGGCGAAATAAACTTCCAGTTGCTCGGTGGTGAGTTGGTCTGGACAGCAATCGTAGTACGCGGCCACCCGGCGTACCGCCCGGGCATAAACATCGATGGTGCTGTCGCTCATGCCGCGCAGCTTCAAGGCCCTGAGGTGG
>VFKD01000205.1 GCA_009885735.1 bacterium | reverse complement strand
GACGTCTAGATTCACTAGATGATGCTCATCGGCGCCAGCCGGCTGTAATCCTAATGTCCGGCACTGCGAGGCTCGTCGGCAGAGACCTTCGTGTGAGGCACTTTGTCCAGGCTCAACTGACGCTTCGCCTCCGCGAGGAGGAAGTCCGGTTCACGGAACGGCTCGAAGCTGATGTCCTGCCACCGAACCATTCCCTTTCCGTCGATGAAGAACGCGCCGTGAAGCGGAGCTTTCTCGAAGTCGTCGTAGGCACGGTAGGCCTTGAAGACAGCCAGGCTCTTGTCTGAGACCAGCGGAAACGGGAATCCGCCTGACGTCTTGCTTAGCGACATCGTCTTGCGCAGGCCGGGCTCGTCGTCCGTGCTCACAGCGACGATGGCGATACCGGCATCCTCGAACTTGTGCGCAGCCGGCGCGAAGATGTTGAGCTGCTCGAGGCAGTGGGTGCAGCCTGCGCCCAAGTAGAACAACACCACCAGCGGCTTGCCGCGATATTGATCCAGGCCGATCCGCTTGCCATCCGCCGTCTTGAGGCTAAAGTTCGCAGCCGGAGACGGCTGCCATCGGAACGGCCCGAGCTTGTCGAGGTCCGGCCGCTTTCCGGCATCCGCAGCCACTTCCGGACGCTCTCGCCAGTCTTCCGAGCAGCCCATCGCTTGCGCACAGGGGCGGATGCGCCTGAGAACGGGCACGTTCAGGTCCGCGTGCGCAGCGAGTTTTCTAAGGCCCGCGAACTGCTCCGTTGCCTCTTTCTGCTTGCCAATGCTCCAGAGCACATCCACGAGGTTCGCCATCGGCTCCACCTGCCCAATTCCTTGGTCCATCGCGGCGCGAGCGAGTTCTTCGGCCTTCTCGTTGTCTCCGAGCTTTAGGTAGAGTTGAGCGAGACGGTCCTTTGGAATGTCCTCCGCCAACTTAAGCTGAGCTATCGCCTCGGACGGGTTTCGCGCGTCGATTGCGGCAAGCGTTCTCAGTTCCGCAGCCTGATTCTGAAGCCTCTTGATGTCGTAATCAAAGCGTTCGCGAGCCTCTTTGACGGCCTTCTTGACGTCCTCGGCGTTCTTCTTGTCCGCCCTTGCTTTCTGCTCCGCCTCTGCCGCAGCCTTGCTCTGTTCGGCAGACTTGTCTGCCAGGAGCCTGGTGAGATCTCCAAGGTCGGCCGCGCCCTCGACCGCGTCCCCAAGACCGTAGTGAGCTTGGCCCTTAGCCAGCGCCAAGCGAGCCTTGCTCTTCTCATCGTCACCCGGCTCGAGATAGAGCGTATCTGAAAGCGAGAGAACCTCATCCCATAGCTCATATTTCATCAGTACGTCCAACAGGCGCTCGCGGCCATAATACGAGGAACCGTTCGCGGTGACAGGGTTGTTGTAGCGTGGGTGCCTGGGCAGCTCGGTCATGTTCTTTGCAAGCTCAATGGCATCATTTACTCGGCCAATGTGAATGAGATCTCGAATGAGCCATTCATTGTTGTGCGCATAGTTGTGAATCTGGTCTGGCAGGATGCGGTCGCGCATCATGAAGGCGTGGTCTGTCCTTGCGGAGGCCTCTTGCTGCCAAGCCGCGTCCGCATAGCGCATGAGGCCGCTGAAGATGTGGCCGGGCATGTGCCAGGCGTGTGCAATAGCCGAGGAGGTCTGGCCGAAACGCGCCGCGGAGTTGATCGCGCGCTTGTTGTCTTGGTAGTCCCACAGGTGAATGCGGTAGTGGTGGCACGGATGATTTGGGTCCACTGCCAATACCTCGTTTAGCAGCTTGTCGACTCGCTCTCGGCCATCCTTGTTCAGGTTGCCTGCTCCCCACAGGTATAGCCCGAGGAACGCCTTCGCTTCAATGTCGGAGGGATAGGCCGCCGATATCTTCTCGATAGCGGCGACGAACACTTTGTCCTTCTTGGTATCAGGCTTATCGGAGAGTGCG
>VFKD01000028.1 GCA_009885735.1 bacterium | reverse complement strand
GAGCGCCTCCGCCTCGACTATGTAGACGGTCTGCGCGCGGCAGCGGCTCTGCTGGTGGTGCTGAACCACACCTACGGAACGGTCTTCTTGAATCAGGTGAGCAAGCTCAAGGAGACCGCGATTCCGTGGCTTGCGTGGAGCATGATCTACGGCCACTTCTCCGTGAGCATCTTCATCGTGGTCTCTGGCTTCTGCCTCATGCTGCCTGTGGCCAGGAACGCAGACCGCATGAAGGACAGCCTCGGCGTCTACCTCAAACGCAGAGCGAGGCGCATCCTCCCTCCCTACTACTTCGCGCTTGCTCTAGCCTTGGTTCTCATTGCCACAGTCCTTGGCGCACGAACCTATAGCCACTGGGACATGAACATCCAGTACAGCCTGCGGGACATCGCTGCGCACGTGCTGCTGGTTCAGAACTTCTTCGGCACGGGTAGAATCAACTACGTGTTTTGGTCCATCGCTGTTGAATGGCAAATATACTTCCTGTTCCCAATCCTCATTTGGCTGTTCCGGAGGCTCGGCGCTCCCATCACGGCCTGCATTGCCCTAGCGGTTGGGTATGCGCTCATGCTCGGCCTCGGCCACACCCGCGTGGCGCGCGCAAATCCACACTACATCGGACTCTTTACGCTCGGCATGTGGGCCGCTTGGCTTGCAGTGGGCAACACTTCGCGAGCGAAGGCACTTCGTGACGGCATCCCTTGGGGGAGGCTCGCCATCGGTTCGGGACTAATCGTTGTGGCAGCCACGATTATGCTCGGACTCAAGGCCTCGAAGGTGAACTACTACCTAGATCTGCCGGCAGGGATATGCGCATTCTCCGTACTCATTGCTGCTTCTAGGCCAGGGCGAAGCGCGCTTCGATCCGTTCTAGAATGGCGCCCCCTCGTAAGCATTGGGGCCTATTCGTATAGTCTCTACTTGACGCACGCCCTCACACTGCAGATCGTTTGGCAGTTCGTGCTGAGACGCATGGACGTGTCGGACCAGACCCGGTTCTGGCTGCTGCTCGGACCTGGAATGGCGATCCACCTTGGCGGCGCATATCTCTTCTACCTCTGCTGCGAGCGCCCTTTCCTCAACAAGCCAAGGCAAAAACCGGCCTAATGGTCACTTGGATTTCTGCCGAACATCTGTAGTAAGCCCCCAGGTTTCCCGCAGCACATCGCCGCGTTGTGGCCTGGGTGCGCCCGTCGGCGCTCTGCCAGACCCCGCATTCGCGAGGGCAGGCTCTCTCCAAACACACTCAGACCGCTTGGCAGGTGATCGCCCTTATGCGGCGACGCCACTGAGCCACAGGAAAAACCCGAGCGAATGCCTACTCGGCCAGCCGGCTCGAAACCCTGGAACATCACCCGCTACAGCGATGTGGCAATGGCTGTGGCCGTCCTCGGCATCGTGGGCCTCCTCATTGTTCCCATGCCAGCCTGGCTGCTGGACTTCTGCCTTGCCATCAACCTAACTGTCAGCATCGTGATCGTCTTGATCACGCTCTATGCCACCGAGCCTCTGCAGTTCAGCGTCTTCCCAAGCCTGCTCCTCGTCATCACTCTGTTTCGGCTCGCGCTTAACGTCGCAGCCACCAAGCTCATCCTCGCCACAGGCCAGGCGGGACACATTATCGATGCCTTCGGCAACGTGGTGGTTCAGGGCAACTTCGTCGTTGGCGTCATCGCATTCTTGATTCTGGTCGTCATTCAGTTCGTGGTTATCACGAACGGCGCCGGCCGCATTGCAGAGGTCGCGGCACGGTTCACTCTAGACGCATTGCCGGGCAAGCAGATGGCTATCGACAGCGAGCTCGCCGCAGGCGTACTTACCGAGGAAGAGGCGAAGGCGCGCCGCAAGAAGACCGAGATGGAAGCGGACTTCTATGGAGCGATGGACGGCGCCAGCAAGTTCGTTCGAGGCGACGCGATTGCGGCCGTGCTCATCATCATCATCAACATCGTTGGTGGTTTCGCCATAGGGCTCATGAACGGCCAGTCGGACGCGCTGACCATCCTGCGCACCTACACGCTGCTCACGATTGGCGAGGGCCTCGTTAGCCAGATACCCGCCCTTCTCATCAGCACTGCTACCGGCCTAATGGTGACCCGCGTATCGAGCGAGGGCCACATGGGCCAAGACCTTTTCGGTCAGCTCCTCGCTCGGCCACGCGCCCTCATGATGGCCGGCTGCCTGATGCTCATGCTCATGCTTGTTCCAGGATTCCCAAAGGCGCCAATTGCCATCGTAGGTGGGTTTGTGGTGATCGCGGCCGCTATGCTCACGCGCGAAGAGAAGCGCGTTGCGGTGGACGTGAAGGAGGCCGCAGCACGTGCGATTGTCTCCGCCCCACGGGCTATTGAGGACCCCAAGCAGCTGCTCAATGTGGAGCCGCTCTTGCTGGAGCTTGGCGCAGGGCTTGTGCCTCTGGCGGACACCTCGGATGGCGGAGACCTGGCGGACAGAGTTGCCGAGACCAGGAGAGACATCGCCCGCGTGCTTGGCATCATGCTTCCCACCGTGCGCATTCGCGATAATCTGCAGCTTCCGGACGGTCAATACAACTTTCGAATTCGCGACCAGCTGGTTGCTTCGTACGACATGATTCCGAAGCACGTACTTGCCATCGATTCGGGCCAGGTATACGAACCCGTAGAGGGCATGGAGACCACCGAACCCGCATTTGGAACTCCAGCGCTGTGGGTGCCGCTCTCGCGCAAAGATAGGGCCCAGCGAGCAGGCTATGTGGTGGTGGATCCGGCATCCGTGCTGATTACGCACGTCACCGAGGTGATCAAAAGCCACGCCTACGAACTGCTTACGCGAACCGAGGTGCAGGCGCTGCTGGACAACATCAAGCACCACAACAAGGCTGTCGTGGAGGAGCTAGTACCTGCCTTGCTCACGCTCGGCGACGTGCAGAAGGTGCTCCAGAACCTCCTGCGCGAGAAGGTCTCGGTCAGGGACCTGGGCACCATTCTGGAGGCTCTGGCAGACTGGGCGCCCAGGACCAAGGACGTCGATCAGCTTACCGAATATGCTCGGGCAGCTATCTCCAGGCAGATATGCAAACAGCACGCAGACGAGACGGGCGGCCTGCCTGTAATCACCCTTGATACAGAGCTGGAACGAACGCTGCGAGAGTCGATCCAGGTTCTGCCTCAGGGCGCCGTGCTGGCTATCTCGCCGGCGATTGCAAACAGCCTGTTCAAGGGCCTGTCTTCAGAAGTTGAGCGAGCCGGCGAGCAGGGATATGCGCCGGTGGTGCTCTGCTCGACGCAGATAAGGCTGCCGCTGAAGCGGCTAACGGAGCGCACATTCCCCGCGCTCTCGGTGATGGCATACAACGAAGTTGTGCAGAATGTAGAGGTACGGAGCATCGGGTCGATCGCTGTTGACGTTCCTGCCCTATCGGAGGTGGCTGCATGAAGCTGAAAGAGTTTTTCGCAGGTTCCCTGCGCGAGTGCCTGGAGCAAGTTCGGAGCGATCTGGGCCCAGACGCCGTTATCCTCGAGACCAAGAAGATGAAGACCGGCGGCATTTTGGGCTTGCGCGCCAAGGACAGCGTGCGCATTCTAGCCGCCACAGGGATAGCCGTAACCGACTCGCCAAACAGAACCGAGCGCCGCGAGTCCGCGCAAGTCGCCTCGCCAGAGCCAGAGATTCGGGCTGCCGTTGCCGCTCGAATGGTAGCCGAGCGGTATGCGGCCGCAAGCGCCTCAAGCGGCCAAGCGAGGGAGCAACGATTTGCCGCAGTAGCTCCAGATCCTCAGGAGCTAAGATACAGCCCGGATGCACAGCGAACCATTGCGCGGCTCGAGGACGAGATGCGCGCGCTTAAGCAGGGATTCGACGTGGTACGCGCGGCGGTACAGACGCGCCAAGCTCCCACTCCCGTTCGTGAGCCTGCCGCCGAGACGCCGCGCATTCCCGCAGAGCTCGAGGCTCGACTGCGCGCGGCAGACCTGTCGGAGACTCTCCTCGCCGCGCTGATTCGCAAGCTGCCGGACCTTTCCGGATGGGGCCCCCTCGCCCAGACCGAAGTGGCCGAGAATGCCCTGCGAGACCTGATGGCGGCGCGAGTGGCAGTAAGCGGCGCGCTCGACCCAGTTCCCGGCACGCGGAAAGTAGTTGCGCTCGTGGGTCCAACGGGCGTGGGCAAGACCACCACAATAGCCAAATTAGCGGCACAGTATGCCATGCAGCACAAGAAGCGGGTGGGACTTCTGACGATGGACACCTATCGGATCGCCGCAGTGGAGCAGCTCCGTACCTACAGCCAGATCGTCTCGCTGCCGCTCGAGGTGGCGCACCACAAGGCCGACCTCGTGAAGGCGCTCGACAAGTTCGACGACCTCGACCTTGTCTTTATCGACACAGCGGGCCGCAGCCAGAAGAACACCTCACAGGTCGAGGAGCTGCGAGGCCTGGTAGAGACGGCCTGCTGCGAGACTCACCTCGTGCTGGCGGCGGGCACCAAGCTGCGCGACATGCAGGACCAGGTGAAACGGTTCAGCCGCGTGGGAGTGGACCGACTCCTCTTCTCGAAGCTGGACGAGACGGCGAGCTACGGCACCATCCTCTCGGTTGCTGCGGAAAGCGGCATCCCAGTCAGCTACCTGACCACTGGACAGAAGGTGCCGGAGGACATAGAGGTCGCGGACGCGATGGGCCTGGCGACCACGGTGATGCATGGGGCGTGCGTGGGGGTATAGGGCGCTGGTCACGGAGCGTGGGCGTCCCGCCCACCATGCTCGCAGGAAACGGAGCGTGGGCGTCCCGCCCGCCATGGTTGTCGTAGTATGTGAAACCACACTATGCGGAACGCCTCAATCCGAGCGCCCGAGGCGTGCGTGGTCCGACGCTCTCACCAGGAAACTGATCCATGCACGTTGCAACGCATGCCACGACCGTCAGCACGCGCTCAGAATAGTCCTTATGGTCCAAACGGACCAGATTTGACCCCCTCCGAGCTTTCCCGGTACAATAGATGGGCGCGAGAGATCGCGCCCTTTCTTGTCAGGAGCCTCTACGAGAGTGAAGTTCGCCGCGCCCCCCTATATGCTGGACAAGCTCCCCTATCCACCCGAGCGCGACTCTTGGCGGCACGTGGCGCGCTGGCGCGCGGTGGAGCGCATCTTCCGCGAAGTGTGTCGCGTGTACGGCTACCGCGAGATTCGCACTCCCGTAATGGAGTCCACGGAGCTTTTCTGCCGCGCAGTGGGTGAAGGTACCGACATCGTTGGCAAGGAGATGTTCACCTTCACCGACCGCGGCGAGCGAAGCATGACGCTGCGGCCAGAAGGCACAGCTCCCGTGGTGCGGGCCTGTCTGGAGCACAATCTGCTGTCCGAAGGCGCCCTCGCCAAGCTCTATTACATCTGCTCAAGCTACCGCTATGAGCGCGGACAGCGCGGCCGCTATCGTGAGTTCCAGCAGACCGGAGTGGAGGCGCTAGGCTCGCAGGACCCGGCGGTCGACGCCGAAGTCGTCTCGCTCGCAATGGAGTTCTACCGCCGTCTAGGCATCGAACGAACCGAGCTAAAGGTGAACTCGGTCGGGTGCCCCGCCTGCCGGCCGGCCTACCGACAGGAACTGCTGGACTTCGCTCAGCCTCGCCTCGCCGAGATGAGCGAGGAGAGCCGAACTCGCTTCACCAAGAATCCGCTGCGAATGCTGGACAGCAAAGACCCGAAGGACCAAGCAGCTCTTGATACTGCTCCGAGCCTGCTTGACCACCTGTGCAGTGAGTGCAAGACGCACTTCGAGGCCGTGCTGGAGTACCTTCGGGCGCTGGAAGTCCCTCTGGTGATTGACACTCGACTTGTTCGAGGCTTCGACTACTACACAAAGACAGCCTTCGAGGTAACCAGTCCCCTGCTCGGCGCCCAGAACGCGGTGGGCGGCGGGGGCCGTTACGACAGCCTGGTGGAGGAGTTGGGCGGACCGCCTACACCCGGCATCGGCTTCGGGCTTGGCACCGAGCGGTGCCTGCTCGTGCTGGAGGAGCTTGGAGTGCAGCTTGAGCTGGACCGCGAGACGCCGGACGTCTATCTGGCCTGTATCGGCGAGTGCGCACGGCGCGCGGCGGTTCCCATACTGCACGGACTTCGCACTTCCGGCATCTATGCTGAAACGGACTACTCGGATCGAAGCCTCAAGGCGCAGATGCGCAGCGCATCGAAGATGAACAGCCGGTTTGTTGCCCTTCTGGGAGACGACGAACTTGCGAAAGGGATGTGCCAATTGAAGGACATGGTGGGCAGCGAGCCGCAGAAAGAAGTGAACCTGGCGGACCTCGCG
>VFKD01000219.1 GCA_009885735.1 bacterium | reverse complement strand
CTGAATCAATGATAGCCGTTCGATCGCAGTTTCTTACTTGCGTAGTCGCTCGTATTGCGATAATTACTCAGCATGACAGTATGTTACCACCCGTGCAGAGAACGCTATTTTCAAGAGAGCGACGCAGCACCCGTATCGCGCTTCTAAACGGCAGAAGCTCCGCTGTGTAAGGCCGATGCGGCGGTCAGCTAGAGCCACCAACAGCAGACCAGCATCCGAGGTCAACGAGCCACCGTCAAAACGGGCTACAACTTCCTTGCGGCCGACCGGAGGAAACAACAGGTCCAACGAGGTATTCTGCATGTGGAGCACCCTTCTGCGCGAGATTGTTTTTGCAAACTCATATTCGACAGAGTGTGCTCCTTTTACTCTCCTCGTGAATTGATCGGGCTAGAGGTACGAACGCTGTGCTCTCGAATTCGGTGGATGTCTCGCGGGCCACCTCAACCGCGAGGCGGGTTTTGCCGATGCCACCCATGCCCGTGATCGTAATGAGGCGATGCGACGCGAGCATCCCGGCGAGAGTGCGCTTCTCGTCGGCCCGTCCGAAGTAGTCGGTCAGAATCGAGGGAAGCGAGACAAACGGCCGCTGTGCGTCGAGTTTTACGTTGGTTGTTTTCTCAGCGCCGATCGCGATATCCGATAGGTCTTCAAACAACGACTGCAGCCGGCAGCGCTCCGTTAGTATCCACTCGTCATAGAAACCTGGAAGCAGGTCGCCTAGATACGCCTCCAATGCCTCGGCTGAACGACCTTTGCGGACTAGCCTCTCGAAATCTGCTGCGTCGCACGAGAACGTGGTGGGATTCAAGCTCACGGTGAGGCGATTTGCACTCAGGATGGAATTCGGAGGTATACCGGGCGGCTCCAATTGGCGGCGCAAGGAGTAGATTGCTTGACGCAGGCGATGCCGACCAACTTCAAACTCCTCCTCCGGCCAGAGCAGTTCGATCAGCTCTTCGCGGGATGCTGGGTGTCTCGAGAAGAGGGCAAGATGAGCCAGCAGCGCGGCGACACGGCTGCTTTCGAAGCGGGTAATGACCTGGCTTCCTCGCGAAACCGTGAGCCCACCGAGCATCTGCACACGCCAGATCATCTCACTGTCTCCATTAAATCAGCCGGATCAATGCTGCATGATGCCATCAGGTCGGCAATGTGCGGCTTGCTGCGTATGCCCGTCGGGAGGCAGTGGCGGCTCAAACCCTCCACCGGACCGGCCGCCCGCCAGGACTTAGGCGTATTGTTCCTGCCGCCTCTGTTGGAACATTATGGCTGAACACACCGGTACCGCGATGCGGTAGAATTCAGTTAGGCTTCCGAGCGCACAGAGGCATCGGATTTACGCAACATGAACCGCATTGACCCGCGAACAACCGATCTACCCTACCGGCCCCATCTGCCCCCAAGTTACACCCTCACGCCTCCAGCTATGAAGGACGCTCCGCTGGTCCACGCCATGATGATCGCATGCGATTGGCTGGACTTTGGCTGCCCAAACAGCTTACTGGAGGACGTGGTGGACTCGTGGACCGAGCTCGGACCAGACCTCACCACCAATGCGTGGATTGTGCGAGACGCTCAGCAGCAGATTGCAGGCTACGCCGATCTGACTCTGCGTTCGGGCGGACGCTACATGATGGATGCGTACGTCCACCCCGACCAATGCGGGCGCGGAATTGGCACGTCACTGGTTCGAACTGCGGAGACTCGTGCGCGAGCGCTTGACGCGGCCACGCCACTGCCCAACGCGACGGTCTACAACGGTATTCCCTCATCGAACTCCGGGGCAGCCGAGATCGTGCTGCGCGAAGGATTCACACTCGCGCGCTGCTTCTTTCGCATGGAGCTGGACCTCGGCAGGGAGTGGCCAAACGCACCGATGCCGGAGGGATATGCGATACGGACATTTCAGCTCGGAATTGACACCTCCAGCGTACATGACGCGCGCGAGGAGGCGTTCGCAGACCACTGGAATCACACTCCGGAGCCGCGCGAGGCGTTCGAGCAGCGCCATCTCGATCGAGAGTCCTTCGACCCGTCTCTTTGGTTCATCATCACCACCGAAAGCGGCGAGCCGGCCGGCATCGCGCTCTGCAGGAACACCGAGACCGAGGGATTCGTGGACACGCTTGGCGTGAGGCCCGCTCATCGGCGCCAGGGGCTTGGCGGCGCCCTACTCGCAACCGTCTTCGACGAGTTTCGGCGACGCGGAACACCTCTGGTCGCCCTGAACGTGGACGCACAGAGCCCCACGAATGCAGTGGCCCTCTACGAGCGCGCCGGGATGCGCATCGCTCACCGGTACGACGTCTATAGCAAGCCTCTCTAGCCTCGCCTGCAGCCAGTACCTCAAAAACGCTCCGAATCCGGGAATATTACCGGTAATGACCGGCCACAAGGCCGAAAGTATTTGGAGGCGGTTTGATGAGTAGATATCTTGTCGGTTCAATGAGGCTCACTTTGGTGGCTCTGCTTGCGGTTG
>VFKD01000445.1 GCA_009885735.1 bacterium | reverse complement strand
CCCTTCTTGTGCTGACCAACCTTCGTGGGTGCCAATCTGGGAGGAGCAATCATATCTCGAGTGATCGGAACACCAGCACGCATCTGCAGATCGTTGATGATGCCATACAGGGTCTGGCCCACCGCTACAACGGTCTTCTTCGGAGAGCCGGCACTTGCAAGTACTCGCTGAACATCGCCTGCCATCTGGCTCAACTTATTAGTGTCGGACCCTGCGCCGGTGAGGATCTTGCGCAGGTTGTCGTCTATTCGCTTCTGTGAAGGGGCCGATACAGCAATGCCGGTGGTTGCGTCCGCCATGTCGGTTGCAAGCTGCATCACGAAGTCTGCATCAGGCTTTACTTTGCCGCCTCTTATTGCTGCGAGCTTCTTGTGGATGAGGGCTATCTCTTCCGGCCCAGCCTTCACCTTCTCGGCGGGTGCCGCGGCTGTCTTTCCTGCGCCCTTGCCTTGATCAGTGCCGGCCTCGGGCGCCGTCTTGGCTGCGCCTCCCTGCTTGCCGCCTCCGCCGTTCTTTGCGGCCTTGTTGCCCTTCTGCCCTGCAGGCGCGTGGCTTGCAATCATGCTGCCTCCGCCGCCCATCTGCGCTCCGGCCTTCTTGTTCCCCATCTTCGCTGCCGCCTGCCGCCGTTTGCCAGCGCCCTGAGCATCCGCAGGCAGCGAAACTACACTCAGCGCAGCTATACATGCCAGCGCATAGATACAAATCTTCATAATCACTCCTCTAAAGCGTGGGACAAGCGAGCTCTCAAGACTCACATGCCGCGACAATATCCTACCAGACTCGCCGCCGCACGGCAAGGCTCGCGCACAGCTCGATCTGTTCTTTCCATGATTCGGGCACCCTTTCGCTGTGAGTGTCCATTCCCTCAATACTGTTTGCTTAGCCGAATCCGTTCGTCCTGAGCGCGCCAGTTCCGCTCATCCTGAGCCTGCCACAGTCGTTCCGTGGCAGAGTCGAAGGACCGTATTGAGGCGCAGTCGAAGGCTGCGATTCTAGTCCCTATGTGAACAGTAATGTCTGTACCGTCAGTCAGGCTGGTTGCCTCCGGGCGGTCGGAATTGTTGCGGGTACAATACTGGCTAGAATGCACCTGCGGACGCAGACGGTCTCACGTCGCCCGCACTGGAGGATAGGACTTTATGAGCAGCACCAAGCGTGTGTACCTCTTCACGGAGGGCAACGCAAAGATGCGCGACCTGCTGGGCGGAAAAGGCGCGAATCTCTCCGAAATGACCAACATCGGCCTCCCGGTTCCTCCGGGATTCACCGTTACCACTGAAGTGTGCAACAGCTACTACGCCGAGGGTCGCAAGCTCCCAACCGGCCTCATGGACGAGGTTATCGAGGCTCTCGCGGACGTCGAGCAGAAGATGGGCAAGACCCTCGGAAATGCCGCGGACCCGCTTCTAGTCTCGGTTCGCTCCGGAGCCAAGTTCTCCATGCCGGGAATGATGGACACCATTCTCAACCTTGGCCTGAACGACGTGACCATCGAGGGAATTGTCGCGCAAACCGGAAACGCGCGCTTCGCCTACGATGCCTATCGGCGACTCCTGATGATGTACTCCGACGTTGTGATGGACGTTCCGAAGAAGGAGTACGAGGAGCTGCTGAGCGAGCTGAAGAAGAGCCTCGGCGTGAAGGAAGATACCGATGTTGGCGCGGCGGACCTCAAGAAGCTGTGCGAGGACTACAAAGCTCACACGCTCGCCCGCAGCGGCAAGCCGTTTCCGCAGGATGTGCATGCTCAGCTTGAGGGAGCTATCGAAGCCGTCTTCCGCTCCTGGAACAACGAGCGAGCCACTGTCTATCGCAACAAGGAGAAGATTGCCCACGAGCTAGGCACTGCGGTCAACGTCCAGTCGATGGTCTTCGGCAACATGGGCTCGGACTGCGGAACCGGGGTTGCCTTCACGCGCAATCCGTCCACCGGTGAAGCCGTCATCTTTGGCGAGTACCTCATGAACGCTCAGGGCGAGGATGTGGTGGCAGGAGTTCGAACTCCAGAGCCGATTGCCGATCTTGAGCGCGACAGCCCCGAAAGCTACCGTCAGTTCGCCGAGATATGCGGCAAGCTGGAAGACCACTATCGGGAGATGCAGGACATCGAGTTCACCATCGAGAAGGGCCGGCTCTTCATCCTGCAGTGCCGAAGCGGCAAGCGAACTGGTCCTGCGGCAGTTCGAGTGGCCGTGGACATGGT
>VFKD01000328.1 GCA_009885735.1 bacterium | reverse complement strand
GGCGCACCAACCGGAGGCTTCGAATAGAGCAGCTTCTGCTCTTGCTCGTACGCGTGCTCATCCTTCTTCTTGTGGTGCTCGCTTTCTGTCGCCCGCTGCTGCGAGCGGCAGGACTCGGGATTATGGGCTCCGACGCGCATGTCGAGATCGTCCTCGCGATCGACAATTCGTTCAGCATGGCTGCGTCTGTGAACGGGCGAACTGCATTTGAGAGGGCGAAGGAGGTCGCGCTCGGCGTAGTCAACAAAATAGCGCGGCCCGGAGACTCGGTCTCCATCGTACTCATCTCCGCGAAGCCTGACGTCCTTCTCAAGGAGGCCACGCGTAATCTGGAGTCGGCGAGAAACCGCATCAATGCCGCGGCATTGTCCGATTACGGGACCGACTTTGCTGCTGGAGCAGCCACGTGCCTCTCGGTGCTCGATAGCCGACCGGGCATGGCCCGCGAGATATACTGGATCACGGATTCTCAACAGATCGGCTGGCCTGACGCCACGGGAGGCGGGGCCAAGGACGCATTCAAGCGCCTAACTGCAGCAGCAAGAGTGACTTGGATCGATGTCTCGCATGCCGAAGGGTTGGCGAATACGGCGGTTGGAGCGCCACGAAGCAGTCGTGACCTAATCACGGCTCGAACACCTGTTCGAATTGAGACGACCCTTTTCAACTACGGCCATACTGCTCGTCCTGGGGTTTTGGCTCACCTGGAGATAGACAAGCGGGCCGTTGGCGCTCGGCGCGTGGATCTGCCGGCAGACGGAAAGGCGACCGCAGAGTTCGTCTATCTCTTCGACAAGCCGGGTCCGCATGTCGGACGGGTTTACGTTGAGGTGCCGGACGCACTGCAGGAGGACAACTCCGCTTGGTTTGCGGCGCGCGTGGTCGAGAATGTGGAGATTCTTGTGATCAACGGCGCCCCGTCATCGGACCCAGCCAGGGACTCGGCCTTCTATGTAGCTACGGCATTGGCGCCCACTGGAGCTTCGCAAGGGGGCGCCGCAGCGTCCTTAAGGCCCACGGTGAAGGCCGGGAGCATCAGCGCCGAACAGAACCTGGGGGCATATGCCGCGGTAGTGGTTACCGGTGCTGCGTCCCTCTCGGCGGAAGACTTGCAGGCGCTTGAGCGGTACGCCTCGCACGGCGGCGGCGTACTGCTTTTTCCACGCACCGACGGCGCCGCTTGGAGCGCCGATCCGCTGCTGGCCGGCCAGGTGCGTCCAAGGCCTGCCTCGGAAGAAGGCCAGGGCGTGAGCCTCGACCCGGCCACCATTCGGCACCCGGCCCTGGAGAGCCTGCGAGACACCTCGGTCGCAAACCTCGGCAGCGCCCAGATGGACCAGACGGTGGACCTTCCGACTGGCGGAGAGCCTCGGGTAGCGGTGAGATTCTCGGATGGACGGCCGGCTATAATCGAGCGCACAATGGGTTCTGGAACGGTGATGATGGCTGCGTTCGGCGCCGGATCTGCTGGATCGACTCTCCCGTTCAAGCCGGCATACGTGCCGCTTATCCATCAGCTTACTTCTTACCTGGCGTCTCGGTCCGCATCGCGCACGAGCCTGCGAGTGGGCGAAGCGCTCGTCGGCAGGCTGCCTATCAAGGGTGCGCCCAGGCAGATTCGCCTCGGCATGCCCAGCGGAGCAGAGG
>VFKD01000121.1 GCA_009885735.1 bacterium | reverse complement strand
TCTTCCAGACCGGCATACCGCAGATTACAAACCACCCAAACGAAGCGTCCGATCACAGAACCGACATCGACAAGCAGATCGGCTTCGAGAGCAAAACGATCTTGACGGTTCCCCTCCAGTATGAGGCAGGGCGGCCCGTGGGCGTGATGCAAATTCTAAACAAGCGCAATGGTGAATTCGACGAGCACGACCTGGAGGTTCTCGAAATAGTTGCGGCCATTGCAGCAGGATCCATTGAGAATGCCCAACTTCAGCGCGATGCACAGATGGCGGCGATGGCCCAGGCGATTGGCAATCTCAGCCACGACATCAAGAACAAGGTGACGCCGATCTCGCTGACCGTGGACACGCTTCGCCCCACGATCAGCAAGTCCCTGAACGACTTAGGAGAGATTGCGGAGCGTCATCCAGAGGTCGCAGCTCAGATTGGCGCCGCTACAAAGTGGCTAACCGAGGACTACGATGAGCAGCTCGACATTGTGATGGACCAGGTGAAGGCGGTGCAGGACTACACCAAGCTCATTGCCGACACTCTCAAGGGCATAATCACCGAGCCTGAGCTCGTGCCAAATGACCTCGCGAAGGTCCTGGAGCCGCAACTGAAGGAACTTGACCTTGTTGCAGCGCATTCCGGCGTGACTATCATTCGCGAATATGGAGATATTCCCGCGTTCTCCTTCGACAAGAATCATATAGAGCGAGCCGTGTATAACCTCCCGAACAACGCCATTCCCGAGACACCCGCGGGTGGATCCATCACCGTGCGGACCTACAGCGTCGAGGAGGGCGAATTCCCTGCTGGCCGCTATGTCGCCATCGAGGTGGCAGACACTGGCAAAGGAATGCCGCCGCATGTGCTCGAGCGCGTGCTGCGAGGAGACGCAAAGAGCACCAAGGCGAATGGAACCGGCCTAGGCACTCGCATCGTCTACACAGCGGTGAAGGCGCACAAGGGGCTGTTTGAGGGGACAAGCTCACCAAACGCCGGCACAATGTTCCGGCTGAAGCTGCCGATGCCCACAAGCAACTAAGTCAGAGCAGCGTTCCTTGGCTTCCTACGTGTGACCGCGAATCGGTAATCCCAAGGTGGTCATACGCCGACCGAGTTGCGACTCTGCCACGTGGAGTGCGCTGAAGGAATCCGAGCTGCAGAAGAAACGGCTCGTACATATCTTCAATGGTGTCGCGCTCCTCGCTCAACGCAGCGGAGAGCGTCTCGACCCCAACCGGACCCCCTCCGTGCTTCTCCACGATGGCCCGCAGATACTTGCGGTCAAATTCGTCGAGGCCCAAGCCATCTATGCGCAGGAGGGCCAGACACCCATCGGCAGCAGCCTGGTCGATGACACCCGTGCCGCGCACATCCGCGAAGTCCCTGCAGCGCCGCAACAGTCGGTTGGCTATACGCGGCGTACCTCGCGACCTTCTGGAGATCTCGCCAATGCCGTCTGCGGTAATCTTCACATTCAGGATGGTGGCCGACCTCTCCACGATGGTTCCAAGCTCTTCGTCGGTATAAAACGAAAAGTACTGGTGCATGCCAAACCTATCGCGCAGCGGGGCCGAGAGCAGGCCCGCGCGCGTGGTGGCGCCGACGAGCGTAAACGGCGGAATGGGCAGCCTGACGCTGCGAGCGCTGGGACCTTTCCCCAGCACGATGTCCACCGTGTGGTCCTCCATCGCCGGGTAGAGTATCTCCTCAACCACCCGATTCAGGCGGTGGATCTCGTCTATGAAGAGCACCGAGCCCCGGTCTAGGTTGGTGAGAATTGCCACGAGGTCGCCTGGCCGCTCAATTGCGGGCCCTGAGGTGATGCGAATCGGGGCGCCCATCTCGTTTGCGCAGACCATGCTCAGCGTGGTCTTTCCAAGGCCCGGCGGTCCATAAAAGAGTGTGTGATCGAGAGGCTCGGAGCGCATCCGCGCAGCCTCAATCGCTATCTGCAGGTTCTCCTTGAGCGCGCGCTGACCGATAAACTCCCGCAGCCTCTTGGGCCGAAGGGAGTACTCCGGGGCATCCTCGACCGACTGTTCGGGCCCTACGATGCGCTCGTCATCACTCATGCAGGTTCCCTCCTCGAATGTCAGCACTTCGACTGCCAGCGAACTATGGCAGACAAACGTACCACTTGTCAACAATCCAAATCCGCCCTACCCTATCTGGGAATGCACGATCACAATTGCGATAGCAGTCTGTCGGATGGACAACACCAGTATTCGTCCCCACGCTGCGGACAGCTCTTCGCGGTGCGTCCACAGGTATCAACATGAACTCGAACGATAGTCATAACCGAAATGAGCCTGCCCAAGCCATCGCTGCAAGTGAGCGGGAGATGCTTGCGCTCGCGCCATTACCGGCCATTGCGTGGGATGCCACTGGACGCATCTCCGCGTGGAATAGGCTTGCGCTCGAACTGGTTGGCTATCCGTCCGAGGAGTCTACTCCGAAACTGGTGACGGACCTTGTGCCAGCGATCGACCGCGACGACACAGGAACCTTCATTCGAGAGATGGTTAAGTTCAGCATTCCTCACTCCTGTGTCTCCCGCCTAGTAACGCGCTCGGGCCGAGTGCTTACATGCAGGTGGCACAGCGT
>VFKD01000275.1 GCA_009885735.1 bacterium | reverse complement strand
GTCGGATTCAGCGCGGGCTACTACAAGGACCTGGGACCCGAGAGACATGCAATCGATCGCGAGCGTCCGGAAGAGCACCTGCTGGCTCGGAGCCTGGATGGTGGACGCACATGGAAGGTTGAGAATCCTGCCCAGAAGGGCTCGCTCATTCCTGTTGGAAAGGCACTGCATGGTGTGCCTCCGCCCGGTTTGAAGGAGAAGCCTTGGCAGGCCTGTCCCGGAGGGATCGACTTCACTCGCCCCGGGTTTGCACTCACCGTCAGAATGACCGATGTGAATGCAGGTCCATCGCGGTTCTACTACTCGGTCGATCGCGGACAAACGTGGAAGGGGCCGTTTCGTCTGCCGCTCTTCGGCAGGAAGGGGATAGCCGCACGAACCGACTACGTGGTCAACGGCAAGCATGACTGCACGCTCTTCCTCACGGCCGCAAAGGCCGATGGGAACGAGGGCCAGCCGCTGTGCGTTCGCACGACAGATGGAGGCAAGACCTGGAAGTTGGTCTCGCTTATCGGAAGGGAACCGAGCGGATATGCGATAATGCCTACCACGGTGCGACTCAAGTCCGGCGGCCTCATTTCGGCGATACGCTGCAGTGACGGGGACAAGAGTTGGATCGACGTCTACAAGTCGTCGGACAGAGGCCGAAGCTGGACTCAGGTCTCCACGCCCGTGCCCGACACCGGCGAAGGCAATCCCGCGAGCATGATCCGGCTTGCGGACGGCCGCATCTGCATCACATACGGAGTGCGGGCGGAACCATTTCGGATCTGCGCGGCTTTCTCGTCTGACGAGGGCGCCACTTGGGGCACGGAGATCGTGCTCCGCGACGATGGCGCCGGACGCGACATCGGCTATCCGCGCAGCGTGCAGAGGCCGGACGGCAAGGTGGTCACAGTATACTACTTCTGGGACAAAAAGACCGGGCCGGATCGGTACGTCGCGGCGACCATCTGGGACCCGAAGACCATCGGAGCGCAGGACTGAGGCGCAGGTTTGCCGCCCAGATTCCTTGAACATACACAGGCAACAGAAACCACTCGGCCAGCTCTGGAGAACACATGTTCCGAATCATACGCTTCTCACGTACCGTTGTTATTCCTCTGCTTCTCGTCCTTGCCGCAAGTCCGCTCAAGTCGATAGCACAAGAGACGGCACTCGATCGGTATGTTCAAAAGAAGGACGAGACGTACTCGTGGAAGGTAGTGAACACCGTTGAGGGCGCCGCTTCGAAGACGCTTGTAGTCCATCTGCGATCCCAGACATGGCGGACCAAGGCCGACGTGGACCGCACGGTTTGGGAACACTGGGTGACGGTGATCGTGCCTGCGAAGGTGGCGCACAAGACGGCATTCCTGATGATAGGCGGCGGCGGCAACGATAGCGACATGCCACAACGTGCGGATGCGCTTACGGCACAGGTTGCTCAGGCCACCGGCGCGGTAGTTGCCGAATTGAAGATGGTGCCGAACCAGCCGCTCGTGTTCCACGGAGATGGCGTTCCTCGCAAAGAGGACGACCTCATCGGCTATACGTGGGATCAGTATCTGAAGACCGGTGATGAGACTTGGCCGGCGAGGCTGCCGATGGTGAAGAGCGCGGTCCGGGCCATGGACTGCATCCAGGAACTCCTTGCGAGCGAGGCAGGCGGCGGCAACAAGATTGAGAAGTTCGTAGTCGCAGGCGGTTCCAAGCGCGGCTGGACCACCTGGATGACCGCTGCGGTGGACAAGCGTGTAGAGGCGATTATTCCGATTGTCATTGATGTGCTCAACGTGGAGAAGTTCTCCAGGCACCATGCAGAGGCGTATGGGTTTTGGGCGGAGGCTGTGGGCAACTATTACCAGCACAACCTGCTCCAGCGCACGGGTGAGCCTGCCCTGGACAAGCTGATGCGGATTGAGGACCCATATTTCTATCGCAAGCGATTCACGATGCCGAAGTTCGTGCTGAATGCATCGGGCGACCAGTTCTTCAATCCGGACTCGTCGCAGTTCTACTACTCCGATTTGCCTGGCGAGAAGCTTCTTCGCTACGTGCCGAACGCAGACCACGGGCTGGGCGGCACCGACGCCGTATCAAGCGTTGCGGCGTACTTCCAGATGATACTGTCCGGAAAGGCACGCCCTCGCTACTCTTGGAACTATGAGATGGACGGCTCCATTCGAGTAAAGACGAAGGACGCTCCAAAGCAGGTCCTGCTGTGGCAGGCGAACAACCCTAAGGCACGAGACTTTCGCCTGAAGACCATCGGCAAGGCGTACACGAGCACGGACCTTCCGGCGGAGCCCGACGGCTCGTACGTGGGGAAGATCATTGACCCCACTGCGGGCTGGACTGCGTTCTTTGTGGAGTTGGTCTACGACACTGGCTCGACGCTGCCGCTTAAGGTTACTACAGCTGTGCGCGTGCTCCCGGACATTTTGCCGCACTCCGGCGTAGACCTGAAGAAGGTTCCCTACGAGCCAAACTTGAAGAAGAAGTAGCCAGTACGCACAAAGCACTGGAGGGTGTTGTCTCGTGCGACACGTGTCGATAGGGGCATGAGGTGCCTGACAATTCACCTGCGAACTAGAGGAGACTCATGAACACCGTAATCCGAAGACTCACACCTCTCGCTGCGCTAATAGGCACAATCGCCGGATTCCCTGCCTCAGCTCAAGATGCTCACACCTGGACATTTGATTACAAGAAGGGCGAGACAGCGCGGTTTCGCACCTATATGAAGATCGCCGGGAGGATGGCGGATGCATCCGGCGACCTTGTGATCTTGATGAAAAGCACCTCTAAGCACACCGTGACGGACGTCTCTGCGGACGGCACAACCGTGTACGACCAGCTCGACGAGACGAGCGAAGCCAAGATAAACGGCAAAGCGATCCCGCCGAAGGCAGGAGAAGTGAAGCCTGTTTCGATAACCGTGGACAAGAGCGGACTCGTGCTCAAGCGCGTCAATGCAAGCGGGGATCCGGTGAGTCGGCCCGAGCGGGCGATAATCGCTATTCAATCGATGCCCGTTCCGCCCATGCCGGTGAAGGCGGGCGAGAGCTGGAAGACGGAATTCCCGAATCCGCTGATGCGCGGCCAGAAGATCACGGCGACTTCCACCTTGGTCGGAGTGGAGAAGGTGCTTGGGATCGATGCTGTCAAAATCAACCTCACGGCCGATTTTCCGTCCACATTTGGCGCGTCGGAAAATGAGATCATCCACCTCCAGGTGTCGTACCACCTCGACGCGAAGACCCACAAGCTGCTTCGAGCCTACTATGTCATCAAGAACCCCCTGCTCCCGCTGCCGGGCACGAATATGGAGGCGCGGGTCCTTGTGTCGTCTATTGTTCCAGGGGCGAACGACATGGCCGATCCGGAGGGGGAGGAGCTTCTAGCGCCAGCCAAGAAGTAGGCAGACTGTGGTAGCAAGAGGTGATTCCAGGTGATTCAGTCCGAGTACGAATACCGAGGATTAATGGCGTCGACGTGGGACCTCTTCCGCGGAGACACGTCTGGCTGGAGTGATCGCTCCTTCTTCCGCGACCTCATTCGCGAGTATGCTGAACCCGTGCTTGACGTTGGCTGTGGAACAGGTCGGCACCTGCTGGATTATCTCTCGCAGGGTGTCGACATCGACGGCGTGGATGTTTCTCCCGAGATGCTCGCGTTGTGCCGGTCAAAGGCGGATGCGGCCGGCCTGTCGCCGACGCTCTACGAACAGCGAATGGAAGAGTTGGATGTTCCGCGCAGCTATCGGGTCATCATGGTGCCGTCCAGTTCGTTTCAGCTTCTCACCGACCAAGCCGATGCAGCGCGCGCAATGCTGAGGTTTGTCGCCCACCTGCAATCTGGCGGCGTTCTTGCGATGCCGCTGATGGAACTCTGGTGGAAGGAGGGGCAGCCGACGCAGTCCGATTGGCGCCTTGCGGGCGAGGCCGAGCTGCCGCACAGCGGCGGGACAGCTCGCAAGTGGTCACGAGCAAGATTCGATCCAGCCACTCAGCTTGAGCACACCGAGGACCGGTATGAGGTAACCCGAGACGGGGTAGTGATTGCTGAGGAACTGCACTCACGTTCTCCAGCTACTCGCTCGTACACTCAACGAGAGGGTGTGAGCCTGTTCAAGGATGCGGGACTGACGGATGTCCAGGTCTACAAGGGATTCACCCGGGAGACTGCGGTCGAAGGGGACAGTCCGTTTACGGTGGTTGGAGTACGGCGGTAGGGACGCTGCTTGCTGCGTCCTAGTTGCTGAGTTGTGAATACTGCGAAGTTGAATTGCTTGGTGTAACGGCGCAGGCGGATTGCCTGCGCCGCAGTTTATGCTATCGCCGAGTGCGGCGAGTTTGGTAGACTACCCTAGCTCTTGCTGCTGACAGCGAATTGGCTGGAGCATTGC
>VFKD01000146.1 GCA_009885735.1 bacterium | reverse complement strand
GGCGGAGCTATCAGCCTTTATCTTGACTTCATCGGCCTGTTCTACATGATTCTTCGGCTGCTGATGGAGCTGAACCGAAGCAGAAATTGAGGCTACCATGAGCGAAGAGGTGCATCTGTTCACCCTCAGCAGCGTCTGGGAAGGAACGAGTGACGGAGACGGCAGCCTGACGACATCTGGTGGTGAACTCGAGTATGGCACTCCCAGCGCCTTTGGCGGACGGCCGGGGCGGCTGAGCCCTGAAGACCTGCTGCTCGGCGCGCTGACGTCGTGCTACAGCATCTCGTTCGCCTACCTCGCGGAGCGGCGTAGGCTGCCCATTGTGCGAATATCCGTCCAGGCGGAGGGCGATGTAGTCCGTCAGCCGGATCGCACGCTAAAGTTCACGGCCATTCGCCTTCGTCCCACGATAGAAGCGGGCGAGATTGACGAGAAGCAGCGCGCCGCCATCGAGGACGCTGCGCACCGCGCGGAGCTCTACTGCGTCATTTCGAACGCGGTACGAGGAAACGTGGCCGTCTCGGTCGAACCCACTATCCTGTAGTCAATGCCGCGCGGCATCCTTGTGACCCGCCGCGCTGGAGGATGTCGCGTTGAAGCTGGGTATTCACCTTGCAGGGCGCCGGCCCGAAGACATTGCGGAGCGGCTGTCGTCCGCTCGAGAGAGCGGCTTTTCGCTGTGCCAATTGAACTTCCACGAGACGGGCCTCACGCGGCCCGACATTGTGGCAGTAGCCGATGCGTTCGAAGCGTACGATGTGCGGCCTTTGGCGCTAGGATGCTACGTGAACCCTATGCGGCCCGACGACAGCTCGCTGATGGGCACGTGCAGGGCGGACCTTGATGTGCTGCTGCACTCCCTCGACCTTCTTGGCGCTCGGCGAATCGTGCTCTGGAGCGGCACACACTCGAACACCTGGTTCGAGCCGAATGCGCAGAACAGCAACACAAGTTCCAAGGATCTCTTACGGACATTCCTTGAAAGCGTGGTAGCCAGCACGCGCGCGCGCCATTTTACTCTCGTACTCGAGCCTAATCCAGACCACGTGCTGGCGACCACCGAAGATGTGATTGAGTTCCATCGAACCCTCGCGCCCGTGGTTTCGAGCCATGTTCGATATGTCCTCGACGCCGCGAGCCATCTAACGGCGAACGACTACCCCATGCGCGGTGAAATGGCTGAGCGCGTCTGCTCGCACCTCGGTCCCCTCTCGGCGGTGGTGCATCTCCGAGACTTCGCTGTACAGGCGAACGGCGAGTGCGGCCTCACCGCGCCCGGCGCCGGCGGCTTGGACTACGACGCCTACATTCGCCACATCATGCGCAGTGCTCCGCGGGATACCGCTGCTATCGCCCGAAACGTCGCTCCAGACGAGTATGCGGATGTGCGCGACTACCTTCTGCGACTCTCCGACAACTGGGAACTTGCGTAGAATGCGGCGCACGATAATTGCCGGTAACTGGAAGATGAACTGCACCCGGGCCGACGCTCGAGCGCTGGTTGCGGGCGTCGTAGTGGCTGCCTCGCAGCGACCGGACGTGGAGGTGCTCGTTTGCCCGCCCTACACGGCTCTTGAGACCGCAACGGCAGCAGCGGCAGGCACGAATGTCGGCGTCGCCGCACAGAATCTCTTCTGGAAGCCCAAGGGGGCCTACACCGGCCAAATCTCCGCTGCAATGCTCGTGGATCTCAAGATATCCACCGTTTTGGTAGGTCATTCAGAAACGAGGGGCAGGTTCGGCGTGCCTGAGCCCGACTTCGATGAGGCGGTACTTCGGCACTTCGGCGAATCGGACGAGACGGTTAACCGAAAGGTGATAACGGCCCTTGCCGCAGGTATTCGTCCCATTATCTGCGTAGGCGAGACTCTTGCCGAGCGCTCGGCAGGCGCAACCGACGTGGTGGTGGCGGACCAGGTGCGCAAAGCGCTGCAGAACATAGACCCAGCGCAGAACGAAGTTGTGTTTGCCTACGAGCCTGTCTGGGCAATCGGCACGGGCGAGGTATGCGCTCCAGACGAAGCAAACCGAGTGTGCGGTGTTATCCGGCAAACCGTGGCCGAACTCAGCACCCAATCCGCAGCGTCCTCTCTCCGGGTTCAGTACGGCGGCAGCGTGAAGCCGGATAACGCCGCAGATCTTCTCTCGAGGACAAACATTGATGGCGCCCTTGTTGGAGGCGCGAGCCTAAATGCAGCGGACTTCACTGCCATCATCCTCGCCGCACCCGTGTAGTTGCAGCTATGCTCTTCGCCAAATCACGGTTGAGCGGCTTCTCGCTCATTGAACTGCTCGTCGTCGTCGCTATCATCTCTATCCTAGCCGCAATCCTGTTCCCGGTTTTCTCTCAGGCGAGAGAAAAGGCCCGTCAAGTCACTTGCCTAAGCAACATGCGCCAACTAGGCATCGGGCTGAGCATGTACATTGCCGACTACGACGAGCGCTGCTTCTTCTTTGCTCATAACAGCGCTCTGAGCCGCCTCGACCCAGTTCGCCCGCTCGGCGCCACGCGGCAAAACAGGTGGTGGAACCAGATCCTGCCCTACAGTCGTTCGCAAGGCGGCCTGCTGGTGTGCCCGACAGACGCAGGCCGCACTCCGCACATTTACGAGAGCGGCCTGGACGGGTCCCCTCGCGTGCCACGGTCGTATGTAGCGAATAGGGCAGCGGAATCTCTTGTGATCGCTGCGATAGATTCGCCTGCAGAGATCGTGGTTGTTACCGAGAAGTCGAGCGCACCGTGGGCGGACGACTCCTGGTTCGAGCCGCCGAAGAACCTCTACAACAAGATCAGAGGGAGCGTGGACTTAGGGGAGCCGGTCCTCGCGATGAAGAGACACCATTTGGGAGTTAACCTTACATTCTTTGACGGCCACGCGCGGTGGATGGGTCTGCACACTCTCCTGGCAAATCCGTGCGGCGAACCGTACTCGGGCGTGGACCTGATGCGCAAGCACCCTATTCCGGGCGCGGCGCCATGGCATCCGAACTGCCCAGGATAGCAATGATAACGGACGCGGCAAGCCCCGTGCCCTGCGCGCGAAAGCGGTAGTGTGCGCGGATGGATCGTGGACCGCCACATGTGAAGTATGCCCCGCACCCCTCACACGAAAGATCCGTGCGCGCTCAGGGATGCGGGGTCGCTGAATATGGTACGAGCCTATGCGAGGCGCTTACCGTGATCGATGGCATGATGGTGGCGCGCTTGCTGCATCGCCCTCTTGCCCGGAAGAGCCTTGCCGGATGTCTCCAGATAGACCTTCTCGATCTGGGCAGGCAGGAAGTCTCCCACGTAGCGGCTCACCTGCTTGTTCGCCTTCAGGGCAGCCTCTATCTTCGCGACGGCCTCCTTCACGCTCTCCTCGGTCTGTTCGCCCCGGAGGATCGACCCAACCGCGGAGCGCAGCGACCGAAAGTACGCCTGCTGGTCCTCGACAATTGTTCCAGTTCCTCTGGGACCGTGCCCAGGGCACAGAGTTGATGCCTTGAGCTTTTTCGCCTCAGCCAGAGTGCCAATCCACTTGCCTGTGTCGCCGTCTCCCACGAAGTTGTAGGGTCCGTTTACGCATGCATCTCCGCCAAACAGGATTCCCAGCTTCGGCATCCAGGCGAATGCGTCGCCGTGTGTATGGGCCACTCCTAGGTGGAGCAGTTCCACCCGCTGCTTGCCATCGTCGAATATCAACTCACGGGGAAACAGCAGCGAGGGCGGCTTGAGCTTGCTGGCGGCCACGTCCGGCCTGCCCGCTGCGGCCTCTTCCCAGCGACCTGGCTTGCCGCCGTAGTAGCCTGTCTCGTACTTCTTCATCTCCTCCACTACCCCGGTGTGGGCCACTGGAACTGCCCCCTCCTCCACCCATACCTGGTTGGCATACGCATGGTCGCCGTGGTGATGCGTATCGAACGCAAACCGTATCGGCTTGGGCGTTAGTGCGCGAATCTTTGGGATGATCTCCTTTGCGCCGCTTGGAAAGTTCGCATCAATGACGAGCACGTAGTCCTCGAAGATGACCCAGCCATTGTTGCAGTGTCCCTTACTCAGGTCCCCCTCGTGAAAGTAGACTCCCGGAGCAATCGGATCGACCTTGCCGATCTCGGCGTGAGCTGGCTGGGCAGTTTCGCCCTCGAGAAGTGCGGACAAGGCTGCGGCAGAGGCTAGAACTTCGCGGCGACTCAACTGGCACATAGCGAAATGACCCTCCATTATCATCGGATTCGGCACGGCAAGGCCGTGGATGGGGCCAGTCTACAGATTGGGAGCGCGGCTGTCAACACACAGGCAGTGAACGGATGTTCACTTCCAAACGCCTCTATCAATGCACTTCGCTCTTCCCGTTTGCACGAAATGCCGCTATAATGACGCTATGCAGACGCGCTAGCGGCTGCCACCTGGTTTCTTGCCTCACTGGAAGGGATTTTACTCATGCGTCTGCGCAATCGTCTGGCAATCACCGGCACCTCGGCGATTCTGGTTGGAGGATTGGTCTCTGCTGCAAGCGCCGAGCAGATACTGGAGATCCGCGTGGCTCCCCCTGCCCTAAAGATTGCGAATGCAGCCGACGCACGCCGTCTCATCGTAAGTGGCCGCACGGCGGATGGATTCTGGCTCGACCTCACGTCCAAGGCGAAGTTTACGCCTTCAGCGCCTATCGTCAAGCGAGACAAAGAAGGCCTGTTCCATGCCGCCCGCGCAGGCAAGAGCCAGATAGTTGTCTCCGCTGCGGGCCGAACGACCACAGTCCCAGTCGTCGTTGTCGGCACAGCCACTCCTCAGGTTAGCTTTGTCCGCGACATCATGCCTGCCCTCTCCAAGACTGGGTGCAACGCAGGCACATGCCACGGCTCGGTGAAGGGCAAGAACGGCTTCAAGCTTTCGCTGCGCGGGTTTGACCCCGAGTTCGACTACCACGCTATTGTTCAGGACATCTCGGGAAGGCGGCTCAACAAGGCCAAACCAGAAGAGAGCCTCATGCTCTCCAAACCGATGCAGGAAGTCGCTCACCAGGGCGGCCTGGTCTTCGAGAAGTCCTCCCGATTCTATCCCATGTTCTACAAGTGGATTGCCGGCGGCGTGAAGACCGATGCCGACAAATTGAAAAGAGCCAATCGCATAGAAGTACTGCCCGCCTCGCCTAAGATGCGGCTCCCAGGCGATCAGCAGCAACTTGTGGTGATCGCTCACTATCCGGACGGCGCAACTCGAGATGTCACTCGCGACGCAGTCTTTACCAGCACCATGTCTGAAACCTCGACGGTCACTCCAGAAGGCGTGGTAACCGCCGCCAGGCGGGGCGAGGCTGCCATCCTTGTTCGCTACGAAGGCAACTATGCGGCGAACGGCATCACCGTGATAGGTGACAGAACCGGATACAAGTGGGTCGGGAAGCCGCAGATCAACTATATTGACAAGCTGGTGGACGCCAAGCTGTTGCGCGTGAAAGCGCTGCCCTCCGGCCTCTGCACCGACGAGGACTTCGTTCGTCGGGTCGCAATCGACCTCACGGGAGTGCCGCCAACTCCTGAAGAGGTGCGGGCATTCCTCGCGGACAGACAGCCGAGCGCTGCGAAACGAACGAAGCTGGTGGACGCGCTCATGGCAGGCCAGGACTTTGTGGAGAACTGGACCAACAAGTGGGCCGACCTGCTGCAGTGCAACCGCAAGTACCTTGGCGAGCGCGGCGCCTGGAAGTTCCGCAACTGGATTCGCGAAGCGGTCGCCGAGAACCGCCCCTACAACGACTTTGTTCGGCAGATTATCACGGCTACCGGCGGTGCATTGGACCACCCTGCTTCCAACTACCTCCGAGTAGCGCGCGAACCAGACGTAGCCACCGAGAACGTGACTCAGCTCTTCTTGGGAATTCGCTTCTCTTGCAACAAATGCCACGATCACCCGTTTGAGCGCTGGACCCAACAGCAATACTACCAATTCGGTGCACACTTTGCGCGGGTTGGATACAAGCCCGGCGCCACTGGAGCGGACGAATCCGTATATGAACGGCGCGACGGAGAGGTGCTGAGCCCGCGCACGAATGCGGTTATGACCGCCTCGGTGCCCTACTCGTTCCCAGGCAAGCTCGCCCGTGGCGCGAATCGCCGAGACGACCTCGCCACGTGGCTGACGGCTGCAGAGAACCCTTACTTCGCCAAGAGCATCGTAAACAGATTCTGGAGCTACTTCCTTGGCAAGGGAATCATCGATCCGGTTGACGATATCCGCGGGAGCAACCCGCCCAGCAATCCTGAATTTCTGGATGCCCTCACTGCGGACTTTATTAAGCACAAGTTCGACATCAAGCACCTGATGCGCACCATCACTGCGAGCAGAACCTATCAGGCAAGCTACAAGCCGAACAAGTGGAACATTGATGATCTGGTCAACTTTTCTCATGCGGTTCCGCGGAGGCTCACCGCGGAGCAGCTTGTGGACGCCATCGCGCGGGCTACGGGAAGCATTCAGCGGTACCCAGGCGTGCCCGTCGGCTTCAGGGCAGTTCAGCTTCCGGACACATCCGTCGCAGCGGGTGGTTTCCTCGACCTGTTCGGTCGGCCCGCTCGCGAGAGCCCCTGCGAGTGCGAGCGCACGAGCACGGTGAGCCTTGGGCAGACCCTGCATCTCATCAACGATCCGTCTATCCATACCGCAGTGAGTGACCCAGCAGGACGTGCCGCTGTGTTAGTGGAGCGCGGCCTTTCGGACAAACAGATCATCTCGGAGATATTCATGGCAGTCTATTGCCGTGAACCAACTGCAACCGAGATGAAGAAAGTCCTGGCGGCCTTTGATACCAGCACTGACGCAGTACAGGCGAAACTCGCAACGCTGCCGGATCCAAAACCCGATGCGGCGGCAGCCAAGCAGCTTGTTCAGAAGGACGCGGCCCAAGACTTGATGTGGGCTCTCATTAACAGTCCGGCGTTCCTGTTCAACAGATAACCGAGGTTTGGTCATGCCAGATCAAGAGCAAGTGCCGGAGGATCTGGGTTTCCGGCTGGACAAGAGTGTTATCACGCATAGGACGTTCGAGGAGGCAGAGGCGGACGACATTGAATACTGGCAGTCTCGCACACCCGCGGAGCGGCTTCGGGCGGCGGAGTTCCTTAGGCGACTAAACTATGGCGTCGATGCATGTACCGCAAGACTTCAAAGAGTTATTACAGTTGTTGAACGAGGCGAAGATTGAGTACCTGGTAGTTGGCGGATATGCGGTCTTCTATCATGGATACCCGAGAACAACCAACGACATCGACATATGGATCAATCGAAACGAGCGCAACGCCCAAGCGTTGGTGGGCGCACTAGAAAAGTTCGGGCTCGGACAAGCAGGCCTAACCGCCGCCCTGTTTATGCATGAGCATAGACTAACCAGAATGGGCCACCCGCCAATGCAGGTTGAGTTTCTCACGAGCCTGTCCGGAGTCGAGTTCGCAGAGTGCGATGCAGCACGAACGATGGCCGACCTTGGTGGAGTAGTAGTGCCGATGATTGATTTGTCCAATCTGTTAAAATATAAGGCTGCAGCGGGAAGGCCAAAGGATTTGGACGACCTGATCAAGCTCAACCGACCAACGCGCAAACGAGAAGGCAAAACGTAGACAGTACGGCTGTAAAGCAACCGCACCAAAGGAGCCAGACATGCTAAGCATTCCAGGCCAAGGCGTACAGAACTGTGACGGAGTGACCCGGCGCGAACTGATGAGGATCGGCGGAGCTGGAATGCTCGGCCTCAGCCTTCCAGGAATACTCGCTTTGGAGGCGCAAGCCGCGGAGAAGCCTCGCGACGCGGGAACTCGCGCGTCGGGCTTCGGCGGCGCCAAGTCGGTCATTCTGATCTTCCTGCAGGGCGGCCCCAGCCACATCGACATCTGGGACCCTAAGCCAGACGCGCCGGACAACGTGCGAGGCCTCTTCAAGCCCATCAAGACGAAGATTCCGGGCGAGTACGTCTCGGAGACCATGCCGCTTCTGGCGCAGCAGCTCGACAAGGCGACCCTCATTCGCTCTGTGAGCTATACGCCGAACGGTCTCTTTAACCACACGGCCGCTATGTACCAGATGCTCACGGGCGAGCAAGCAGACAAGGTGTCGCCCTCCGGTCAGCTCGAGCAGCCCACTCCGACCGACTTTCCAAACGTCGGCTCCCAGGTGGCGAAGATCCGACCGCCGGATTCTCCGATGCTCCCGTTCGTGATGCTGCCTAGGCCGCTGCAGGAGAGCAACATCATCGGCAAGGCCGGAAGTGCAGGATTTTTGGGCAAGGCGTACGACCCGTACTACATGTACCAGGACCCGAACGGGGCGGTGAAACTGGACGATCTCTCGCTCCGCGCAGAGGTTTCGAAGGCGCGGCTTGAGCGGCGATCCACCCTGCGCAGCCTCATCGACAGCGGCATGCCCGAGCTCCAGAAGGCAGTCGCGCCCTATGCGCTCAACGAATACTACGGCAAGGCGTTTGATCTCATCCTGAGTGGCAAGGCGCGGCAGGCATTTGACCTCACGCTCGAGCCCGACAAGGTGCGCGAGCGATATGGCAAGCACACGTTCGGACAGTCCGTCCTGATGGCGCGCCGCCTCATTGAAGCGGGCACTCGCTTCGTGCAGGTCAACTGGCCGTCCGTCGCCAACGGCGATCCGCTGCAGACCGCGTGGGACACTCATGCAGCCAACTTCGGTCCGCTGAAGAACATCCACTGCCCGAAGCTCGATAGCGCACTTTCAGCTCTGCTTGAGGATCTCAGCCAGCGAGGCATGCTCAAGGACACCCTGGTCTTGGCAATTGGCGAGTTTGGGCGGTCCCCGCGGCTCGGCGTGAGCACCTCCGGCAACGGAAATGCTCCAGACGGCCGCGACCATTGGCCGTATTGCTACACGGCAATGATGGCGGGCGCAGGAGTGAAGGCAGGGGCCATCTACGGCAAGTCCGACGCGACGGCCTCCTCGCCCATTGAGAACGCCGTACATCCAACGGAGCTTTTGGCGACCATCTACCATGCTCTTGGCATCCCGCCGGACACCATTACGTACAACCACCTCAACCAGCCGCGCGAGCTGGTGAAGGCGAAGCCGGTCTTGAGCCTGTTCTAGCGCACGGACGGCAAGGTGAGCCATTGAAGGCGTCCCGCAATTGCGGGACGCCTTCAATCGTTAGCGGGACAGACGCTCTCTCTGCGGGTCAAAAGCCGTTATGCGTCAAGAGCTCTCTACCGCAGAGCGACCGACCTGCTGCGCACGTCTGCAAGGGAAGTTACTGGTCGCTGATACGCCAGTAACTTAGAAGGAAACGCTGGGCGTTGCCCTTCTCCGTGCCTCTGTGTCTCTAGCGCAGCGGGTGGTTCAATGCCCCTGACCCTGCCCTTCTGTGCGTTGCACTGAGTCCTCTGCGGTAAGGTCCTTCGTAACTACTCCGGCAGAGGCTTCCCCTTCGTCTCGGGCGCGAAGATCAGCCCTACCAATCCCACCACATAGATGCACGCTACGATGGCAGCAGCCTTGCGTAGTCCTGCGGTCTCGTCGCCCGGAACCGCAAAGTGAGCGGCCAGACTGCCAAGCGCCATGGGAGCCCCCGCAGCGAGCAGCCTGGCACAGTTGTAGTTGAAGCCAACCCCTGTGGCTCGCAGCCTCGTGGGATAGAGCTCCGGGAAGTAGACACAGTACGCTGAAAACGGGGCCAGGGCGCAGAAGCCGAGCACGAACGACCACACTCGGGCGCTGTTCAGATCGTGTACACCCCAGAAGGTCCCTTCCACTGCCGCCCATGCGAGGATCAGAAAAAACAACAGAGCGGGCTTTCGTCCGAATCTCACCGCAAGAAGCGCATAGGAGAACATCCCCAGAAACGCGCCGATGTTCTGTATGAAGAACGCCTGGCTGCGCCACTGCTGGAGCATCATGTCGCCGACAGCCTTCGGCATGCCCGCAACGAGTGGTTTGAGAACCGAGCCTACAAGGTCCGGCAGGAAGAAGCCCACTCCCCAAATACCACCGACTCCCGCCGTCGCAAGCAGGACGCCCGCGAAGGTGTTTCTCCGCAAAACGGGGTCGCGAAATAGTGCCGCGATGCTGCCTATTTCCGATGCCCCAACTCCGCTCTTAGCTGCCTCGCGCGCTGCCGTCCACTTCTCGGGCTCCCTCACGTAGGCTCGAATCCAGACCACCAGAAGAGCAGGCAGCGCCCCGACAGCAAACGCCCATCTCCAACTGTAGCTTGCCAGCACATAGGTAATGGCTGCAGCCATCATGTTGCCGACAGCCGAGAGCGCCTGAAGCATGCCTAGCGCCATCGGCCGCGATCGCTCGGGCCACACCTCTGCAACGAGCGCCGCGCCGGCTGCGAACTCGCCCCCTACTCCTAGCGCGGTGAGGAAGCGGCAGATGGCGTACTGCAATGGCGTCTGGACCAGGCCACTTAGCCCCGTGAATGCCGCATAGATGAGGATTGTGATGATCATCGTGCGGCTGCGGCCTAGCCGGTCGCCCAGCATCCCAAAGATGAAACCGCCGATGGCCCAACCAATCAGGAAAATCGCCGTAATCTGCCCGCCGACAATCTTGGCCGTTGCATCAAGCTCGGATGCCGGAACATGAGAACCAATCAGGTCTATGACTGATCGCTGCCGAACCAGGTTGAACAGGTTCTGGTCCATTGCATCGAAGAGCCAGCCGAGCGTAGCTATGAACAAAACGAGCCACGCATAGCGCGGCACGCCCTGATACCAGCGCTGCAACGGCGCATTGGGTTGCGAGGAGGTTGTCATCGAGTTACCGCAACTCCACCATCGGAGGGTCGATGGAGGCGGCCCAGAGCTTTGCGATTCCCGCCTCCTCGGCGGTGCCCTTGTGCAGGTAGATGCGGTACTTGAAGGTGATGGCGCCGCCGGCGGCAACCGTGTGGTCCCCTGCTCCAGCGGGTACTCCAGGCCCGAAGTCGTGCAGTCCAAATGGGTTTGCCGCGAAGAGGCCGTAGTCTCGCACGTGCCATGTGGTTGGATGCCGGAGGTTACCGGGGTCGTCTAGAATGGCGATGCCGAGCGTCTCGCCGTCCACTGGTCCATAGTAGTCCACCCACTCGGCCTTCTTGCCCCAGGTTGCAGCGTCCTTAAGGCCCGCAGACGTGACGATGTGCCCCTGCCCTGCGCCGTCGGAATTCGGCTTGACGCGCATGCTCTCCGGCACTCTGATGCCGAGTGAACCCTCTTTCGTATCGCCGAAGTGGAGAGGACCATCCTTATGTTTCATGGTGACAGACAGGTCCAGCATTCGGCCCTCCGCGAGGGCATAGATGGTCACCTCCCGAGTGTCCTCGGCCACCTTCTTGCCGTCCTGCGCAAGCCAGTCGGTGGTGGTACGGAAGTATCCATAAATTGGACCGCTCTGGGTCGCCTCTACCTTGGTGGTGACCGTCTTCCCGGCCTTGGGACCCTCGCTCCAGAAGTCCGCGCCGTTCACCTCGCCGTGGGTGAACCATAGGCCGCGATGGTGCGGATGGTCCTTCTCCTCCTTTGGGAGGTTCTCGAGCGGGTAGCCGCGCGCCATGCGCTTGCCGCCCTGCGCAAAGATGGGATAGAAGTAGGGCTTATTCGGCCCAGTGGTGCTGTCGTAGCGCGTAAAGAGCTGATTGTCGATCCGGATGTCCAGGTTCAGGCCACTGCGGTCGACAATGACTCCACTCGGTGGAGCGGGCCTACCTACCTTCTCGAACGCCATGCGATAGGTTCGCGTCTCGCCTTTCTTGAGGCCGCGTTCGATCCAGCAGACTTCTGCCTTTCCGGTGCCGAGAAGCCGTGATTGCACCGGCACGGGGACCGAGCCCTTCATGAGGGCAACGCCCGCAAAGTCCTTCGGAGCGTCAATCTGAAATCTGACAGGGACCTCTGCATAGTCGCGATTCGGCGCCGACACGCGCACCTCGTTGCCCTGGCCCGCGCCTGGGGCGCTCACTCCAGCCATCACCGCCGCTCCTATCCACGCTGCAAGGCGCATTCTGGTCTCCTCCGGTGGGTGATTTCGATGCGTGCGGGCAGAGGTCCTGCCTGCTAATCTGACGGACATCATGCCACTTCTTAACGAGACTAACGGCGCCCCTAGGCGAGCGGCTATAATAGCGTGTAATGGCGAACACTCTTCCAAATCCTCAGGTCGACGCTGTCGACCAAGACCAGGCCTTCCTCCAGCGCCTAAGCACGCTCTATCGAGATGCCGTGAGCGGCGGCGGCCCTCAGCTCTTCCAGGACACCCTTGACGCTGCCATCGAGTCGGTCAATGGCGCGCGCGGGTTCTTGGCGCTAGTGCAGCACGAAATGGGTCAACTCACGGTGATGTGTACCTCCGGCCCAGGCTGGACTGACGACCAGGCCAAGCGCAAGCTCTACCTGGATGAGGTAACCCGCAGCGGCATCACCGGACATGTGGCTCTCACGGGAGAGCCCTACTCCACTGGCGACGCGGAGTCCGACCCCTTCTACCTGCGCTACTTTGCAGACACTCGCAGCGAGATCGCCGTTCCCATTATCGGAATGCAGGGCGAGACCTGCGGTGTCATCAACATTGAGAGCGATCGCGCGAACGCATTCGACACGCACGACTGCGCGCACCTCATGGCCATCGCTCAGGCTGCGGCGACTGCCATTGGCGTAGACGGGTTCCGCGCTAGAGAGTCCGCTCTAGTAGAGATCGGCACCCGGCTCGCCTCCACGCTCGACGTAGACAAGCTGATGAAGCGAGTCGTGGAGATAGGCGCCTCGGCGCTGCAATTCGAGGACTGCTCGGTCTTCCTACTGGACGAGCAGACCGATCATCTGGTGCTTCACGCCAGCCGCGGCGCTCTCTCAGAGAGAGCGGGTGAAGCCGCCTATCGCGTGGGAGAGGGGCTCACTGGCTGGGTGGCGGAGCATGCCGCGCCAATCCGGCTGGAAGACCCTCGGTGCGACCCGCGCTGGCTGGGACGCTACACCGAGATGGAGCCTGAGGAGATGGGCGCGTTCCTCGCTGTCCCAATTCTGAGCCGGGACAAAGTGCTGGGCGTGCTGCGCGTGCTGCGCCGCAAGAGCAATGCCCCATGGTTTCCCAACCGCTTCACGGACACAGATGAACGGGTACTCAGCGTCATCGCGGGACAGGTGGGTGCGGCCGTGGCGAATGCGCGCAACTTCCAACGTCTCGTTCGCGCGGAGCGCATGGCTGCCTGGGGCGAGCTCTCGGCTAAATCCGCGCACATGATAGGAAACCGGACGTTTGCCCTCAAGGGCGATCTGAACGAGATGGAGCACCTGGTTCACGAGCTCTGCAGCGGCAGCGAGCGCGGAGAGATCCTTGCGCTTGTGGAGAGCATGAACCGAGGCATAGAACGGCTCGAAGAGATCCTCAAGGAGTTCCGGGACTTCGTAATGGCCACGCAGCTTGCGCTTTCGGAGACCGACATCAACGCGCTCATCCACGAGGTCGTGGCCGAAACCTTCCCAAAGAGGTCCAAGGTGAAGTTGGAGCTGCAACTCGGGACCGGACTTCCTGCGCTTTCCTGTGACCAGTCGAAGCTGAAGCGTGCATTTGGAGAGCTGGTCGAGAATGCGGTGAGCTTCCAGCCTGATGGGGGAACCCTTCGGATATCCAGCCGCCTGCTGGATGAAGAGAACCTAGCCGAGCTTCGTCTAGCGCCTTCGCGAACCTATGTGGAGGTTTCGTTCGAGGACGAGGGTCCCGGAGTGATGCAGGAGATCAAGGAGCGCATCTTTAGGCCGTTCTTCACTTCGCGGGTGAAAGGCATGGGCCTTGGCCTCAGCATCGTGAAGGGAGTTGTGGAGGCGCACCAAGGCGTCTTGAGAGAGGTTGGCACGGAGGGCGAGGGCGCAAAGTTCCTCATCTTCCTGCCCGTGATGGAGAACTGACCGTGCGACCGTGCGCCAGAATAAAACACGATTCAATGGGAGAGAAGCCTAATGGCTAGACTGTTGGTAGTGGATGATGAAGACGAGGTTCGAAGCGCTCTGAAGCGCCGGCTGGAACGCGAAGGATATGAAGTAGCCACCGCCGAGAGCGCTGCGGCAGCTTCGCAGCTAATGGCTGGCTCGGCACCGTCCTTCGACCTCGTGATCACGGACATGTCGATGGAGGAGACCGACAGCGGCCTCGCGGTGCTCACGGATGCGATTGCGCATGACGTGTTCACCGAAGTGCTCGTGCTGACTGCTTACGGAAACGTTGCGAACGCAGTCGAGTCTATGCGGAGGGGCGCGTTCGACTACCTGGAAAAGAACGTTCCAGGCGTGGACGTCTACGAACTGCTGATAATGAAGGTTGCCCAGGCGCTTGAGCGCAGACGAAGCGCCGTGAGCGTTATCCGACGGATGGAGTTGCGGTCCGCGAAGAGATGAATCTTCTTTCAACCGCAAGGAAGAAGGCGTAGGCTGCCGCGAGGCAAACTGGAGGGCCAGCCAGCAGCATTGCCCAGTGCTGAACGGGTCCGGAGATGGCTAGCCTCTGCATTGCATAGACCATCAGGTCCTGCACGGGTACGTGAATGAGGTAGAGGCTGTAGGAGAACGCCCCGAGGACCACAAGGATGCGAGACTCGAGCATCCGCAGAAGCATCGGCCTCTTCGCAGCGTCGGCGGTGGCACTCCAGGCCAGCAGAGAGGCGGCGCCACAGCCCAGAAGCAGGTCGTGCAGTTCAATTCCACGCAAACGCCAGGCATCAGTTCCAAGAGGACTCAATGAGCAATGGGCCACGAGGAGCACGCCGAAGGTCGCCGCAATTCGTGCCCACCTCACTTGCCTCGCTTTGCTCCCATCGCTGCTTACAGCGACCTCGCCGGCAGCCATTCCCAGCGCAAAGAGCCCGAGAAACCACGGGCATGCCTGCGGAATATTCAGCCCGCGGGGCAAGAGCGAAGGAGCCAAGCCAAGCGCAATCGCACTAACGACTGCCAAAGGAGTGCCGAACCTCCGACGCACCGGAACCAGGACCAGGGCAAACACAACGTAGATCTGCGCCTCGGTGGCAACGCTCCATAGAGGTGCGTTGATCGACTGGCTCCAATCCTCCCGCAGGTTGTGGACGAGCAGCAAATGCGACCCGATGTGATCCGCAGCAAGCGCCGCCATGCGAGGGCCTGCTCCCTCCCCCGAGACTTGCCTTCGAGCCTGTGAGGCTGCGATGATAAGGATGGATAGCAAGAGCGCGACATAGTACGGCGGCAGAAGCCTCCTCGCTCGCCGCTTCAGGAACCCCCATGTGCCGCCCGGGAGAACTCCCTCTGCCGACGCCGCAACCGGCAGCACAAGGCAGAAGCCCGAGATGACGATAAAGAGGCTCACGGCAAAGTGCGCGTACTTCAGAGGTGCGCTAAAGTGGTTCAGCAAATCTGACCCATGTGGGCCGGCAAACCGTGCTGCGATATGAAAGTAGACGACGTAAAGCGCTGCAAGGCCCCGAAGCCCGTCTAGAAACGCAAAACGGCCCGGAGCCATCCTACCCTGCCGCGGGATAGGACCCAAGCACGGTTACAAACAGCGACTGTTCACGAAGCTGGTCGATAGCTCTCTGAACCTGGAGGTCACGAACGTGGCCCTGAACGTCCAGGTAGAAAACATACTCCCAAGCAGCCACCTTGGCAGGACGCGACTCGATCATTGTGAGGTTTACATCGTACTTTTCGAAGGCCGCCATCGCACGAAAGAGTGCGCCGCTCTTGTGATGAACCGAGAACATCAGCGATGTCTTGTCCTTGCCCGTGGGCTCGGGCTCGTTGTAGCCTAGCACCACGAATCGGGTGCGGTTACTCGGGTTGTCCTCTGTGTGCTCCACCAAGATTGGCAGGGAATGCTGCTCGGCGGCGAGATCGGGACAGATTGCAGCCGAGGTCGGCTCCGCCGCCGCCAACGCCGCGCCGCGAGCTGTGCTCGACACCTCCGCCAGCTCAACTCCGGGGAGATGGCTCCGCAGCCACTGCTTGCACTGGGCAAATGGCTGAGGGTGCGAGTAGATCTTCTGGATGTCTTCGAGCTTCTTGCAGTGGGAAGCCAGGTTGTGTACAATGGGCACGAACACCTCCGAGACGATGCGCAGATTCGTCTGCATGAAGGTGTCCAGCGTCTCTGGGATGACGCCCGCAAGGGAGTTCTCGATGGGAGCAAGGCCATAGTCGCACTTGCCACGCTCCACCATTGAGAATATCTCCGCGATGGTGTCGGCCGGCTCGAAGGCAGACGACGAGCCGAATCGCCCAATGCTTGCCTGGTGCGAGAAAGTGCCGGACGGACCGAGATAGGCCACCGAAAGGGGCTTTTCGAGAGCGCGAGACGCGGAGATAATCTCCCTATAGATGGCTCGAATAGCGCGAGCATCCAAGGGTCCAGGATTGAGCGCGAGAAGGCGCTTGAAGACATTCTGCTCGCGTTCGGGGGTAAAATAGTGGCTGCTGGAGCGTGTTTTATGTTTCCCAACTTCCTGAGCAAGCCCAGCGCGCCGATTCAGCAGAATCACTACCTGTTCGTCTATCTTGTCTATCTCTTTGCGAAGCTCTTGAAGATTCATCCGCACCTCGTCCCGACATTTTCGGCGAATGACCCCTTTCTTCAGTATCCCGCGCGACTCCTGCAGGCTCGCGCATGGAGGCGCATGTGAACCGAGGCTCGTGGTTTGGCAGGCGGGCCCGCCCCAGTCGAACGGCGTCAAGCGTTCCAGAGGGAATCGCGACGAAGTGTGCCAGTTGCGGCGAGATTCTATTCGCGCGAGACTTCGAGCGAAACCAAAAGGTCTGCCACAAGTGCCAGCACCATCATCGGCTGAGCGCTCGCGAGCGGCTTGCCATGACGGTGGACGAAGAGACCTTCGTGGAGATCGATGGCCACCTGCGCTCCACAGATCCACTCCAGTTTCCAGAATATCTGGACAAACGAAAGCGGGCCGAGGAGAAGACCGGGCTCTGGGAAGCAGTGCTGACTGGAACCGCGGCCATTGAGGGCATTCCAGTGGTAATCGGCGTGGCGGACTTCGGATTCATGGGCGGATCCATGGGCTCAGTTGTAGGAGAGCGCGTGGCCCGCGCCATGGAGATGGGCGCTGCGGAGGGCATGCCCGTCGTGATGTTCACCGCGTCTGGAGGCGCTCGTATGCACGAGGGCCTGCTGGCGCTAATGCAGATGGCGAAGACTAGCGCGGCGGCGGCTAGGCTCGACCTGGCGCGCATTCCATACATCGTCGTGCTCACTGATCCCACCACCGGAGGCGTCTTCGCAAGCTATGCCTCGCTTGGCGACATTGCGCTGGCGGAGCCTGGAGCAATCATCGGGTTCGCGGGGCGCAGAGTCGGCAATCAAGACGTGGGCACGAAGCTCCCGGACAACTTCCAGACGAGCGAATTTCAGTTTGAGCACGGAATGATCGATCGTATCGTCCCGCGCAAGGAGATGCGGTCAGTTTTGGCTCAGCTCCTTGGTCTGCTCATTCAGGCAGTGCCGAATGCTGAATAACGCTTTCGACTTCGAGAAGCCCATCTCCGAGCTCGAGCAGCTTATCGCCGAGCTTCGGAGACCGGAGAAGCAGGACGAGGCCAAGGCCCAGGGAATAGACCTAGACGCCCGCATTGACGTCCTCGAATCTGAGCTGAAACGGGTGATGAAGCAGGTCTACAGCAGCCTCTCTCCGTGGGAGAAGACGCTCATGGCACGCCACAAAGATCGTCCCTACACGCTCGACTATGTGCGACTTATCCTAGATGACTTCCTAGAGCTCTCGGGGGACCGCCTGGCGGGTAACGACGAAGCCGTGGTTGGGGGGCCTGCTCGCCTGGACGGCGCTCCCGTGTTCGTCATCGGCCAGCAGAAGGCGCGGGACCTGCGCGAGCGGCAGAGGCGTAACTTCGGCAGCGCCCACGCGGAAGGGTTTCGGAAGGCGCTGCGCATCGCTCGTCTTGCCGAGAAGTTCCAGAAGCCGCTCATCCTATTTGTAGACACGGCGGGCGCCGCGGCGGACCTCCACGCCGAGGAGATGGGCGTGAGCGACGCAATTGCACGCAACCTTAAGGAGCTCGCGGTCCTTAGGACTCCTATCGTCGTGATAGTGATCGGCGAGGGCGGCAGCGGCGGCGCCCTGGCGATGGCCGTGGGCGACCGAGTGCTCATGCTCGAACATGCCGTCTATTCGGTCATCTCGCCAGAAGGGTGCGCATCTATACTGTGGCACGACAGCAAGCGAGCGGGCGATGCAGCCGATGCGCTTAAGCTGACTGCTCAGAGCGCGAAAGAGCTGGGCGTGGTGGACACTGTGATTCCAGAGCCGCTCGGAGGAGCGCACCGCGACCCTGTTGCCACGGCGAACTCAATCAAGCAGGCAGTTTCAAAATCCCTCGCCACGCTTGCTAAGAAGTCGATTACTACTCTCCTGGACGAGCGCTACGCGCGAATTCGCAAGCTGGGGGCGTGGGAGGAGTAGCGAGACTCAGCCGCTCAGACAATGTCGTAGCTACAACGGCAGGAACTCTACACGATTCTCGAAGTCAACCGGCTCACCTGCCCGCCCGATAAGCTCAAGGTCTCGGATTAGCTCCCCAATCGTGAGAGCTGCCTGCGGCGCGTAGACAACGCCGGCAAACGCAACTCCACGACGCTGCCAATCGGCGCCAATTGCCAAGAAGTCCTTGTCCTGAGTAACCAAAACCCGTCCCAGCACAGTGGCCCGTGTCAGGAGTGTTGCATCGTCCACCCTGGCCGCGTAGTCCTCCTGCGCCGTCAGAACATCAACATCTCGCATCCTCAACCCCAGCGTCACAGCGCGCGGAATGTGAACATCCATGTACAGCGCCACACTCATTCAGCACGTGCCTCTGCCTTCATTCGCCGCGTAAATGGGGACGGCTCAGCCTTCGCCCTCAGTTCCTTGTACTCCTGTAGGTCTCGCTCGATCTCGGCGTCCATCTCCGGCTGATGGTCGTAGTAGAAGCTTAGAGCTGAGTGAATTTGCGCCAGGGATAGGTGGGGATGCTGAAAGTGAATCTCTTCGGGACTCCAGCCATAGGCGTAGCGATCCATTGCAATCTCAATAACCTTCGTGTTTGCCTCCAGTACCCAGGCTCTGCCGTCAGCGTCGCGAGTTACATGTGAGCGGACATCAAGTATCGCCATTATCGTTACCTCCATCGTCATTGTAACACGCGGCACTATGTATCCACGCTCGCGGCATTGCCTGATGTTGCAGGTTCCACCAATGGCTCGCTTATCCTCGCCGCAAGCCACACCACCGGAAGCGCGAGTGCAAATCCCAGGCCCACCCCGCAAGCACGCTTGAGGGCTAGTACATGGTAATCCCAGAGCCTCTGCGAGTATCGCATCGCGACCCCGTGGCAACGGCGAACTCCATAAAGCAGACAGTTTCAAAATCCCTCGCCACGCTTGCTAAGAAGTCGATCACGGCTCTGCTCGACGACCGCTACGCCCGCATAAGGAAGCTGGGGTCGTGGGAGGAGTAGGACGCGGTACCCCGATTCACCTGCGGCGAATCACTGCGGTTGAACATCACCACTATGCACCCACTTGCCAATGACTGTCTGGTACTGCCCTGTCCAACACCGTTCAGTTAAGCAGTCGCTGATGCACCCTTCGACTGCTCGTCGATGAGGCTGACGAGCGCTCAGGGCGAACGGATTTGGCTAAGCGAACAGTCTTGCAGCCCCGTCAGCTAAGGTGCCTGCGCAAGTAGGTCTCGTAGATGCGGCACCGGAACGTCGCAGTTGCTACGGAGTCCCCCCGAATTACGCCGCCGGCGCGCAGCCGATAGAAGGGCTCGCTTTCGATGGACTTGCCGCCGAGAAGCGTCAGGACCGCCGTTGCAAGCGTCGAATCGTTGGACAGCGCCACCATGATGCGCCTCAGGTGGTCACCAAAGATTCCCTCGTCGTGATCGGCCAACTCAATCACTTGAGCAAGCGAGTGTCCATCGCGGACAAGCTCGTCCAGTGCACGGCGCGTTAGGTACGGCTGGCCGTTCAGCAGATCGAAGAACTGCCTGACCTCCTCCTCCGTTCGCAGCGCCTTGCCATACAGGTCGTTGAGCGCCCGGACCTGATCCACCGAAAAATCGGTCAGGCCGAGACGAGTGCCCACATTGAACGGTGACTGGTTCAGGTCCGTAATGAACAGATGCGCCTCGGTGGCATAGGATATCGCCATGGTCATTCGCTGCCAAGACCCCTGCGGCTCCAGGGGGCGGCGGTTGTGCCAAGACCGCACCAACCCGAAGAAGTCACCCGCGTAGGGCCGGCTGAACAGCCGATCCGCCTCATCCATCGCCCAGATGAGGTGCCCATCCACCTGCGGCAGCACGCGCGTCTGGATGAAGTGCTCCAGGTTCGTGTTCGCGCCGAGCCAGTCGTTCCACTCCAGATCGACGTCCAGTTTGAGCTGCGTGCGGAAGGCGTGCATGAGCGAGCGATAGAGGCGCTCGTCGGTCTCGAGCTGCGAACTGCTGAACGTCTGGAAGTCGGTGAGGACGATCTGCCAGCCGCGCGCGCGGCCGGCGTTCAGACCGCGCGCTAACAGCGAGGTCTTGCCCATCTGGCGCGCGCCCTTCAACAGAACAATGCTGTCACGCCGAGCGATGGCCTCCGCGAACTGCGCGTCGGTTGAACGCTCGATATAGTAAGGTGAGTCAAGCGGCACCGCTCCACCAGGCTGCTCGATGGGCGCGACAAGCGACGCAGGCGGGTCAGGCGGCTTGCGCAGCGCCGCATCGATCTCGCTCCACAGACGCTCATCGTCGCCGGAACGTGACCAGTGGAAGTAGTGGTACCGCGAGACGAGCCGGCCAATCTCACCCCCGAGCGGCGCGTCACTGCCGACACGCACGGGAAGGATGGCTGGCTTGCCGCTCTTGTCGCGCTCATCGCAGGCCGTCTGCAGTTCATACAACATCATCTCGCTGTCGCCCGCGCGATCCGAGAGCAGCGCAATCACTGCGTCTGACGCGCGAAGCTGACGCTCGATCTCGTGCGCCCACTCCACCCCAATAGACATGTGGCGATCCACAAACACCCTGAATCCGCCTGCCCGCAGCCTAGCCTCAAGCTTCGCCAACAGAGCGCCGTCCGGCTGGGCATGACGCTTGTAGACGATGGAAACTCGTAGGCCGTCGCCTGCTTTAGGCTCCTGCGCAGCGTCCAGCACCCGGCAGACACTCACGCGGTCGTGCTTCACCAGGTGGTCCTCGGGCTCGTTGAGTCGGGCTGCCCACTCCTCGAACGCCACCAAAATGGCCGCGTAGGCCTCGGTGACGACGACCGCAGATCCGTCTGCCACAGCCATGGCGCGAAACGCCATATCGATCCCATGACCATCCACATTCGGCTTGCCCGCTACGTCCGTGCGCCGAATGACCGGCCCTGTATGGACGCCGACGCGCAGTGGCGAGTGGCAGCCCGGATAGTTGACCGCGCGCTGCACTTCCAGAGCCGCATGCATTGCGGAGAGAGGATCGCCGAAGAAGACGAGAGCGGCGCCATCGCCGGAGTCGAGAGTGATCACCTGACCGACCTCTTTGGCGGCGAGGTAAGCGGGACACGCGCCAATAGCCTCGGTCAACTCACTGCTCATGGCTGCCTTTCGCTCCATGGGCTGTGGGCTGGACCGGACACGGTCCATCGCGACGACGAAGGCGATTTCTGCGTTCATGGCTAGTTCCCCAGCGATAGGTACTGTCTGTACTCATCGTACCCACAATAGCCGGAATACGTAAGGGCCATCATGTATGGCAGTTCGGCCGGCGGCCCGGTCGTTCGCCCCGCCGCAAGTGAGTACTGTGCATGGCACTCGTTACTGCTCATCAGATCGTGCTGAGACTCCGCATATCCACCATCTGCAACCGGCAACATCACATGCCCGGACACGAGAACCTTTCAGACCGTAACGCCGTTCCTGGCGCGTCATGGAAGCGCAGACTCTCAATCTACATTCGGGCTGAAATTGTCGCAAACCTCATTTGAACTTCTATACCGAGAGCTTGGAGGCCAAAAGACTTGTACGTCTCATTAGCATTAGTTAAGTGGATAATTGACTCCTGTTTTCGTCCTAGCTTGTGGAAAACACCTCCGAGCGCCCTTTCCATGACAGCCTGTTTTCGCGATCCAGGTGCTTTGATTCTAAGAGTGGCTAATGCACTGACATAATGTCCTAGTGCTCGCTTAGTCTGACCGAGGCTGTCATAAGCGTAGCCCAGATTCCCATGTACTGTGGCTACTTCCAACGATCCAGGAGCATCACGCTCAAGGATAGGCAGTGCCCTCAAAAAGTAGCTCACCGCAAGCGCGGACTCATCAGCTGCAAGCAATGTGCCGCCGATCCTGTTTAGAACGGAGGCTATTTGAAGACCGCTAGCAGTTCGGGAATCGACGAGGAGTGCTTTGACGAATGATTCCTCTGCGAGTGAATAATCCTTGTTCGCAAGCGCTCGCCTACCTTGCGAAATGAACTCGATGGCATCGATGTGGTCACCAATCCGTGTATTGAGGGTCAAGCTCGGAATCTCACTTGCGACAGCCAACATGATGAGATTGACCTGCCGTTCCACCATCCTCATAGCAGTTCTGGACAGTTTCAACTGCTTGACAACCTTCTGAATATCAAGTCGTAGTTGCTTCTCATTCCTGGCTGCAAGGCTTGCTTTGTTTGCCAGCCAGCTAGAGTGTGCCGAGGCTTTTTGAAGGTTCCTATTCGAGATCATGAGGCGCGTTGCATTAATTGTACTCTCGCTCAGATATTCTCTTGCTTTCGTTAGTGCTTCCTGGCGTTGCTGAGCAAGTCGGGTGGCATCAGCACTTTGCTTCTTGACCGTCTCGAGTGCCGACGCAAGTTTTGTAGCGTTAACATTGGCTTTGGATTCGTTGAATTCTGCCACGTTCCCACTCTGAATCGCTTCACTTCTCTGCCAAAGAGCCAAGATGGCTAAGGCACCCATCGCCACTACTACGCCTCCCGCAACCGACGCCGTCCGAAGCGCTGCACGCCTCGCAGCAGACCCTTGCCGCTGCAGCTCAGCATCCGGCAGGTTCGCGCGCACCCACTGTTGGTCGAACACGCGGTAGTAGATGCGGTTGCGAATCCAGAGGTAGCCCTCCACCACAGCGGAGACTCCCGAGAGCTTGAGCGCCGCGACTAGCAGATCGGTGTCGTCGTCGCGAATGGACCTGCGCCGCGAGCGCACCTGATCGAGCAGGTCCAGGATAGCGGAGCGGTACTCCTCGCTGGAGCGGTCGCCGGGGTTGCTCTCCAGCACGCGCCGCGCCACGTCGCTCAGGTTCGGCTCCTCCTCCCGCGCCCTGGCGTTGAAGAAGAGGCTCTCGACGCTTCGGTCGACGCCCTTTGCAGTAGTTACGCGCCCGTCTTCCTGGATAGCCTGACACAGGCGCTGCGTCAGATACGGGTGGCCATTCGTCCAGTAGTGGGCCCGACGTATCAGTGCTTGACCGCTCGGACCGAGCGCTGCCGCCAACTGACAGCACTCATCGAGCGTGAAGTCAGTTAGCTCGATTCGTTTGCCCACATTGAACGGCGTGATTCGCACGTCCTTGATGAGGTCGCTGGGAGTGGCCACGCCAAGCAGGCAGAACGCAATCTGCCGAAAGCGGGGGTCATCCGCGCGGCGGTTGTACAGCTCGCGCAGTCCGGCGAAGACTTCGTCCGTGGGGAACGGCAGGCTGCGAACATAGTCTATCTCGTCGATGAAGATGATGAGCCGGCGCTCGCCGAGCCACGGAAGGACTACCTCTTCGAGCGCACCCAACAGGCGACGCAGCGGACCGAATGTCTGGTTCGCGCCCCAATAGCTGAACATCTCCTCCCGAAGGCCGAGGTCCTGGCCGATGGCAGAGAGGAGCCCTGCGTACCATCGCTCCGGGTCGAGATTGGCGCCGAACCTCTGCAGGTCGAGCTTGGCACAAACGATGCCGTCGTTTCGCAGGCGCTCGATAGCGCGAGCCATGAGCGAGGACTTGCCCTTCTGCCGACTGTCGAGGACGTAGCAATACTCGCCCTCGCGTAGGGCGTCCTGAAGCTGGCGGTCGGCAGCACGCTCGATGTAGCTGGGAGCTGCTGCACTGAGCGTTCCGCCTGCTATGAAGAAGGTGTCGGCCATAGTGGAACCAGTCTATCTCGCCGAGGCGTTAACCGGTAATGAGTACTGCACTCGGTTTGAGCGAATTAGATCACAGTTCGGGATTGGGTTCGGCAGATTCCTGCTTCCCAGTTCCCGAGAAATCGCCGGCCTATGATCTAGCAGGGGCAAACCAATTGGGACATTGCATGCCGCAGACTATCATGACGCTGCTGGACGACCGCTACGCCCACATCCGCAAGCTAGGGTCGTGGGAGGAGTAAGCCGAGGAGTGCCGGAAGGACTATCGCCGTTGCGGAACAAGCTAGAGACCCACCGTATCCAGCACACACTCCTCAACCTCGGAGAGCAGGTCCAATGGTAGCTCTCCTATTCGCTCAAGGAGGCGCAACTTTCCGCGGGCCTGCAATTGATGGCAGAGGACCACCGAATCTCTGTCCGGGCCCGCCTCGCCCGAGGGTATCTTCACCGTGCATGGAAGTTGCAAACGTCGAAGGTTCGTGGTGAGCGGTATGACGAGAACTGTCGTCAGGCCAGGCGTAAGGCTATCATGCTGGAACAGAAGTGCTGGTCGGCGACCTGCTTGCTCGGGACCAGACGGCACACCAAAGTCGACCAACCAAACCTCACCGCGCTTCAAAGACTGTCCTCGGCTAAGAGCAATTCAAGGCGGGATTCGGAATCAGACTCTGCCAGGGCTAGATCCTCGTGCGCGAATGGCTCGTTGATTCGGAGGATCGCGTCTGTGTCGAACGTACGGCGGGGTCGGGCGCCCATCACTGCACGGCGCAGCAACCTCGCTGCTGCGTCTTCCGCTGCAATCCCTTCCAAGCGGCTGAGTGAATCGAGGCGCCTGCGAGTCGGGTCGTCAAGAGTGATTAGTAACGAAGTCACACGTGTCTCCTTTAGGGTGGAGCATTGGCACAGCGAACCCGTCGATCACCTCCTGCAAGAGAGTCTCCACAGGCACCTGCCTAGCCTGCGCCCGCGCCTCAATCGCCGCTTCGATTTCTGGTCTTAAGTGCAGCGTAATAGCCATTATCCCGTCCCCCAACTCAGCGCCAATGGTGTCAATGATGCCCAACATCATGACAACGCCTTCGTTATGCCAGAGTGCTTGATGACAATTGTATCATGAACTCCGTGATCATTCTCGGGAGACTAGCCACTCGTGCGTGGTTCGGTACTCCCCGAAATTGCGTCGCCGACAATTGTTGCGCTAGGTGGCAACACCCTTCGTGCCGCCCAGACGACCGAAAGCGCGAGTGCAAACCCAAGCAGCCACCCGGCCAGAACATCCGATGGGTAGTGGTAACCCAAGTAGATACGACTGTAGCCGATGACGGCAGGAAGCAGCAGCCAAGCCCAGCGCTTGCGACCCCGTGTCAGCCAAACACACACGGTCGCAGCGGCCATCGTGTTTGCGGCGTGGTTCGACGGGAAGGACGGCGAACCCGGACAGCTCTCCCCCGCAATAATGCGAACGTCCGGAACGACGAACCTTCCGCCTGAAGCAACATGACAGGGTCTTGGACGACCCACTACAGGCTTAAGGATTCTCGTCGACGCTGAGTCAGCAAGACCGATGGCGACAACAAGGGCAATGACGGCAACCCATCCGCGCTTCTTGTGCCGGAGAATGCCGGCCACAGCCGCCACAGCTATCACCGCGAAAAACCACTTCTGCTGGTGAAGGTTTGTGATGACTGGCATCACAGCATCCATCGGGCCGTTCGCCGCGCCGCGGTTCAGAATTAGGAATAGGCGTTCGTCAAAGCCCAAGTAAGTACCCTCTTGAAGACAAGAGTACCCGGCTGCGCGCCAAGGCCCAGAATCTGTTGACACTTTCGCTGCGGCGCGGGTAGAGTCACTCCAACAATCCAATATGCTTCCTTATCGAGAGTGGCGGAGGGACCGGCCCGTTGATGCCACAACAACCACCGTGCGTCTTCGTGCGCGCGGCAGGTGCTAAATCCGAGCAGTACTCTGCAAGATAAGGAGACGACTTTGCCGCCCAGCGGCGCTCTCGCCTCCTTCCATGCGGAAGGGGGCGTTTTGGTGCGACGCACAAGCACGGCGCAACCTCGCCGTGCCTATCCTGGAAGGATACGAAACTATGGCAGAAACAAGGCTCTTCACCTCGGAGAGCGTTACCGAAGGACATCCCGACAAGCTGGCGGACCAGATTAGCGATGCGATCCTAGATGAGCTCTTGAAGCAGGATCCGAAGTCTCGCGTTGCGCTCGAGACTTTCCTCACGCGGGGCCTTGCCGTGATCGGCGGTGAACTCACCACTGAAGCCTATGTAGAGATTGCGGACATCGTTCGAAAGACAATTTGCGATGTGGGCTACGTGCATACCGACTTTGGCTTTGACGGGCACACCACCGGCGTGATGCTGGCAATCCAGAAGCAGTCACCAGACATCAACCAAGGCGTGGACAGGACCAGGCCCGAGGACCAGGGCGCCGGGGATCAAGGCATGATGTTCGGCTTCGCGTGCAACGAGACCGAGAGCCTGATGCCTTTGCCGGTAACAATCGCGCACCGGCTCACCAAGCTGTACGCGGACCTACGAAGCTCCAATCCGGAGCTTGGATTCAGGCCGGACGGCAAGTCTCAGGTTACCATCGCCTACGTCGATGGCAAGCCGCAGTACATCGAAACCATTGTGTTCTCGGCTCAGCACGACGAGGCTGTAAGCCAGACCGAGGTTGAGGACCGCATCCGCGAGCACGTTGTTCGTCCGGCATTGAGGGAGTTTGCACAGTTCGACCGCGGCAATGTGAAGTATCACATCAACCCAACCGGCAAGTTTGTGATTGGTGGTCCACAAGCAGATACGGGTGTAACCGGCCGCAAGATCATCGTGGACACCTATGGCGGTTACGCTCGTCATGGTGGAGGAGCCTTCAGCGGCAAGGATCCGTCGAAAGTGGACCGCTCTGCAGCCTACGTGGCGCGCTACCTGGCCAAGAACGTTGTGGCGGCAGGACTTGCGGAAAAGTGCGAGATTCAGCTCGCCTATGCTATCGGCGTCGCCGAGCCGGTGAGCGTGTATGTAGACACGTTCGGAACTAGCTCGCTCGATCCTTCCGAGATCAGCAAGCGGCTTCGAAGCGCGGTGGATCTGCGCCCCTACTTCATCATCTCGAAGCTCAGCCTCCTGGACCCAACGAAGATCACCTACCTCGATACTGCCAAAAACGGTCACTTCGGCAACCCTGTCTTCCCCTGGGAGCAGACCGACCTCGCCGCCTCACTCGCCTAGCCTGTATAACGGTCGGGGGAGCAGGAGCATCGCCTGCTCCCCCATCTCATGTCCGCTTCGGCAATCCGCACCAAGTAACACCGTAATAGTATGGTGATTCGCCAATCCTCTCATGGAACAAAACCCTTGCAGAATCTCCTTCGCACTCCCACTCAGGGCGCGGAGGCTACTCTGGAGGAGGGTTGTTGCAATGTCCCCTGGCAAGTTTGCGCGCACCATTGGCTTCAAGCTGATCTTAATCCCCATGTCCGTCATCGTCCTTGGTGGCGTCATTCCCGGTGTGCTCGCCTATCAGCTCATGCAGCGGGGAGCTGAACGCGAAAATCACGAGAAGGCAGGGACGATTCTTCGGACATTCGATGCTGTCGACCGACTCACAGCCGATGAGCCTGCCGGCGGTGCGAAACGAAAGGTCACGGCAGAGGCGGAAGTCAAGCGCGGCAAGGCTGCCCGGGCAGTGGCAGACAACTACAGCAAAGCTCCGTCCGAAGTGGCGTTCAAGTACAAGCGTGTGGGTGAAGTTCCTCAATTCGGCCTGGAAGCGCCAACCGACTTCGAGAGCCGCGCGATTGCTTTCCTTCAGGCGGACACGCGCGTCAAGACCTTCCAAGAGAAGACAGGCTCCGGTGAGCAAGAGATGTTAGCCGTCGCGTCTCCCGTAGAGGTCAACGGCAAGATTGTGGGAGCCTCGGTGGTCTATGTGCCCAGCCACTTCGCGCACGATCAGGCCTCGAGGGCATTCTGGCTGCCTGCAGGCATTGTGGCGCTGCTATGCCTCACGGCTACCGGACTGCTCTACTGGCGCCTGAACGCATTGATTGCAAAGCCAATCCTAAAGCTGCTGGATGTGAGCCAGGCCATTCGCCGAGGCGAGTGGGACGCACGATTTAACGCGCGGTCCAGCGATGAGTTTGCCCAGCTTGCCAGCAGCTTCCAGGAGACTACTCGGTGGCTCCGCGAGAAGCTAGTACACGAAGAGAAGCTGCGAGCAATGTTCCAGCAGTTCATTCCGGCCAGCGTTGCAGCCCAGACGCTCGGCAAGGAAGCCTCCACGATTATGGCGGGCACGCGGCACAGCGTCAGCATCGTGGTGATCAACATTCGCAACTTCAAGCTGCTGATGGAGCATCTTCCGCCAGAGCAGACAGTGAGCACGCTCAATGAGTTCTTCGCCGAGGTCAACAAAGTAATCGTGAGCCATCATGGCTTGGTGAGCAAATACCTGGGAGACACCGTGTTGGCGACCTTCGGAATGCCGTCAAGCAAACGAAATCACGCCCTCGACGCGGTGAAGGCTGCTCTTAAGATTCCGTCCGCTCTGCAGAACCTCTATGTTCGCCTGGATGAGAAGTTCGGCTGGGAACTGGGTGTGGGGATTGGTATCACCACGGGCGAGCCGATTGTTGGTCACTTTGGCTCTTCCGAACACATGGAGTACACCGCCCTTGGCGATGTGGTGGTGAACGCCCACTGGCTCGAGGAGATAAGCAAGCACACACCAGAGGAAGACACGATACTCATCGACGAAGCAACCTATCGAAACGTGATGTCGGACGTTCACGTCTACGATTCCGGCGAGAAGACGACGGCGGCAGGCAAGTGCATTCACACCTTCGTGGTTCAGGGAATGCGCAGCGAGGCCCGGCAAGTCCTAGCAGCCTAGCGGCGCAAGTCCGGCAATCTCACCGACCTTGCCGGCTTCGGAAGGGTGGAAGAAACCACTGCACATCTTTGTGCAGTGGTTTTCCATTGCTGAAGCGATCTCGCGGGACGAAGAGTCCCCATCGCCGCGATATCACCGCCGGACGGAGCCAACAGGCTCGCGTCGCCGGCAGATAGGCAGCCGAACTAGAATGACAGACTCCGCGATACCGAACAAGCTGGACAATAGACGACGCAGACTGGACGATCTCTTTGAGAACCAACCATTCCTATCCGCAACCATGAAGGCCGCGTTTCTTCACGACGCGATCCTTGCAACGGGATCTGCCCCGGTAGCTTCCTGCTCGGACTGGAGGACCGATGACCTCACTCATCGTATCTCTCGGTCTCGCTCAGCCTCCGGCCAAGAGGGAACCTCCGTCCCATATCAGCCTGACTCGGCAAGGTGGGAGCAGGCGGACGCTGCTCCGCAAGTACGCCAGAGAGTGGAATGGCAGGATGTGCTCACTGCACAGGAAGCTGCGAGCTACTTGCGCGTGGGACGGACCACCCTACGGAATCTGACCCGTGACGGGCTGCCGGTGGTGAAGCTTGGAAGCCGACTGCGGTATCGCAAGGCGGCAATCCTCGAATGGATGGAGGCTCAAGAGGGTCAGAAGCCGTAGCTCCATCACGACAGGATCGGCTGGGGTACAATTGCGCGGTCTCAACTTCAACTCACCGAGGAACAACACCGCATGCCCAAGCTGATCCTGCTTCGCCACGGCCAGTCCACCTGGAACCTAGAGAACAGATTCACGGGATGGATAGACGTGCCGCTTACGCCGCTTGGTGAACGGGAAGCGACGCGGGCCGGAGAGCACATCCGCGATATCCACCTGGATGAGGTCTTCACATCGGTGCTGAAGCGTGCGATCGACACCACCACCTTAGCTCTCAAGGGCGCAGGCCAGGAGGGTGCCCTTGTACGCCAGGATGCCGCGCTCAACGAGCGAATGTACGGCGACCTGCAGGGACTGAACAAGGCGGATGTGGCCAAGCGTTTCGGCGACGAGCAGGTAAAGATATGGCGCCGCAGCTACGACGTGGCGCCCCCGAACGGCGAGAGCCTGAAGGACACAGCCTCGCGCACTCTCCCCTACTTCATCGACGTCATTCTGCCAGAGGTCAGGGCAGGCAAGAATGTTCTCGTCTCCGCGCACGGCAACAGCCTACGTGCGATTGTGATGCACATCGAGAACCTCTCCCAGGCTCAGGTGCTGGAACTCAACATCCCGAATGGCGTGCCTATCGTGTACGACATGGCTGCGGACGGAACGGTGCTCGGGAAGGTGGAGATGGGCGGGTAGCCCAGACAAGTCTGGGCGGGGCAAGCCCCGCACCCTACGCGAGCTTGATCACCTGCTCCGTCTCGATGCTCCTGTACGCCGCCTGGGCAATCGCAATCTGCGGCACGAGCTGCTCGGGCTTCACCTCCAGCTCCGCACGACCGGCAAGGTGGTCCGCGATGTTCTGGTAGAAGCTCTTCCAATCGCCTTTCACCTGTGGCACGGTCGTCTCGGCCACCTGTCCGGCAATCATGTGTTTGAGAACGGCGGGCGTCTCGAACCCCTCAGATCGCAGCGTGACGCCGTCGCCGATCACATGCCATCTTGGGGCGCGGATACGGTGAAGATAGCTCACGACCGTAGTCGCCGTGAGGCCGCTCTCGAAGGTGATGGTGAGGTTAACGTAGTCTTCGACACTCTTGCGGTCCGTGAACCGATGGTGCGCGAATGCATACACATGCTTCGCCTTCGACTTCGCGAGGATGAGAATCTGGTCGATCGTGTGCGCGCCCCAGTCGAAGAGCCACCCGCCCATTGACGCTCTTTCGGTGCGCCAGCCTTGAAGCTCTGCATAGTCCGTCACGCAGGAATCAATGTGGTGCAGCCTGCCTAGAGTCCCCTCCTCCACCAGCCGCCGCACGGTAAGGAAGTCGCTGTCCCACCTGCGATTGTGGAAAACCGAGAGCAGGACACCGGCCTTGTCGCGAGCCGATATCATCTTCTCGGCCTCGGCCACGGTTAGGCACATTGCTTTGTCGGTAATGGTGTGCTTGCCAGCCTGCATTCCGGCCACGGCCATCTCGCAGTGAAGGTTGTGCGGAGTCACCGCTACGATGCCGTCGCAATCCTTGTCTGCGAGGACTTCGTCGAAGGTCGAATAGGTTCGAATTGCTGGCGAATCGCGTAGAGCTTGCTCGCGCTTGACTGGATCTTGGTCGCATACTCCCAGGAGATCAAGGCCGTCTACTTCCTTGATGAGCCGGGAATGATAGGCGCCCATACCGTAACCGACTACCACCCACCGTGTAGAACCCGCCATTCCGTCTCCAATCTGCTCTTGGTGTCAACTCGATTCCCGAACCGCATGCGGCGCGAGGCCTCCCATGCTGATCACAATAGCACTGGGCCCGCATCCTTCGATTTCGCACCGGGACGGTCCTTCGTTCCCGCTAACGACATGCGGGAATGACGAGCCACGGTGGTACTGCGGCAGGCTCAGGCTGAGCGGAATTGCCGGGCGCAGGACGAGTGGATTCTACGTCCTAGGCCCGATCTCCATGGATATTGCTTCGGATTTTACGCATGAATTCTTTCATCGTCGTGTCGCCGTTCACTCTCACTCTTGGCAGGAGGTAAGGGTCATCTCCTGGCTCGACCGGTCCGCCGCCCTTCTTCCAGCCAGCCAGGTAGCCTGCAGCCTTGGTTCGATCTGCAACGAGCCGATTGTACTTGCCGCTGGGATACGCGACAGACGTAATGGTTTCGGCCAGCCTCTCTTCGAGGACTCGCTTGGACTCGCGCAGTTCAAAGTCCATCTGCTCAACCGGCAGCGATGGCAGCTCATAGTGGTTCACAGTGTGCGAACCGAATCCCGCCGCGTCCGCGAGCATCTGGCGAGCCTCCTCCCAGGAGACATGACCCGGAGTGCCGACCGTGTTGGTCACCAGGAAGAGAGTCGCTCGGGCCCCGTACTTTTTGAGGATCGGATAGGCCTCCGAGAAGTTGTCCCAGTATCCGTCGTCCATGGTGATCGCCACGGACTTCTCCGGCAGCGGCGTGCCATCGCGAAGGGCTGCCTCTACTTCACCTGCAAGCAGGAACGTGAAACCGCTCTCCGCGAGGTGCTTCACCTGGGCTTCGAAGTCACTCGGGGAGACCGTGAGGTCACGCATCAACG
>VFKD01000507.1 GCA_009885735.1 bacterium | reverse complement strand
GACCTCGGACTGACCAATGTCATCTCGTGGTATCGTCACCTGTGCAAGGACACGAGGTTTACCGACTCTCTGCGAGATTCGCTTGCGGAGCTGTGGCCCGACTTCAGCTCACTGAAGATCGAACGGGTGGGGCTAGACTCCGAGGTACTGCTTCTTCGCTTTAAGGGCAGTGACATCTACTTTCATCAGCTCTCTGACGGCGAGAAGGCGCTGTTTGGCCTCAATGTACTGCGAGCCGCCGTAGATACTGGGACAGCCACGACGGTGCTAATCGACGAGCCGGACAACTATGTAGGGCTCCCTGAACTGCAGCCGTGGGTGCTCTCCCTCATGGAGCTTCTTGACGACGACCACCAGGCAATCCTGATCTCGCACCATCCGGAAGTGCTCGCCGCCGCCGGCGCAGGAGCAGGCCGGTACATCTGGCGCGACAGCCATTCGTCACCTTCCCGAATAGGACCTCTTGAGGTGCCGGAAGGCATCAGCGTTGCCGAAGCAATCGCGCGCGGGTGGGTTCGTGGCTAGCCGCACTCAGATTGTGTGCCTTCATGAAGGCTCGAAGGGCAACACCGACGCGGTGTTTATCAACCGACTGTTGCGGTCGCTCAATCCAACATGGATTCGACCTCCCTCCGGAAGCAACATTGTGCGCCTTGTGCCGTGTGGGAGTAGGTCTGCCGTGATCGACGCTCTCCCAGATCAGTTGCGTGCGTGCCTTCAGGCAGGCAGTGATACAACCCTGATGGTGTGGGCCGATCTCGATCATGACATGGCTGATGGCGAGGCCCTGAAGAAGGCATTCCGCACCACGGCCCGCAAAAGCGGTATCTCAGACGAGGAGTTTGACACGCTCGTGTTTGCCTTCGCTAAGGACCGGATCGAGAACTGGATAGAGTTTCTCAAGACAGGTTCTACCGATGAGCGTCGTGAAGGTCCCAGAGTGAACAACTCTCGCACGGTTGCAGATGCCGCGCGAGTGCTTGCCAAGCGATGTGAGCAGGGAGACGCCAACCCACGGCTGCCGCCATCGCTCTTGTGGTCATGCGATAACTGGAAGACGCTCGCGACACGGCTACATGGGTCCTAAGAAGGAAGAGGTATGACAAGATTGCGCGCAGCAGTGGTCGGAGTGGGATACTGGGGACAGGTTCACGTCGAGGCCTATTGGCGAAACCCGGAGACTGTGCTCGTGGCCGTGTGTGGCCAGACAAACCGCGCTCGCGCAGAGCAGACCGCCTCGCAGTTCGATGCGCGGCCCTATCTCGACATTGCCGAGATGCTTGAACGCGAGAAGCCCGACATCGTCAGCGTCATTACGCCGGATCATCTGCACTTCGAGCCGTACCTTCAGGTCCTTCAGTCAGGTGTCCACTGCCTCCTCGAGAAGCCGCTTGCAATGGACCTCGCGGAGGCGAGAACGCTGGTCGATGCTGCGAAGAACAGCCCAGGAACCGTGGGCATCAACTTCAATCACCGCTACTCCACGCCCTTTCTGCAGCTTCAGCGAGACGTGGCGGCGGGCCGCGTGGGCGATCCGATTACGCTGCTTTGGAGGTTCACCGGCGGCCACTATCCGGAGCGGCAGCAGCTCCCTCTCGCGCACCTGCTCTACATGCAGTCGCACGGGTTCAACATGATAGAGACGTTTGGCGGGCCGGTGACCCACATCTGCGGACATGCATCCGACCCTCGCGAAACCGAGCAGCTCACCTCCGCAACTTTCAGCCTGCAGTTTGAAAACGGAGCAGTGGGCAGCTTCGTCGCGTCGGTGGATGGCGACTACAAGGACCCGGCCATCTACACCTTCGAGCTGATGGGAACCGGTGGCCGCGCGCAGATCACCGACGCGATAGGCCGCTATGAGTTTTGTCCCAGGGCGAGCATTACCCAGGAACACCAGGAGCAGAAGGGCGAGGAGGCCAGGGCGGAGGTCTGGAACAGCCACTTCTTCGATGACGAGAGCCGGCAGTTTTCTCGAACCACGGACAGGCACATCGCTGCTCTGGTTGCAGCCATTCGTGAGGGACGGCCCGCCCCTATTCCAATCACCGAAGGGCTTCGGGCGTTGGAGCTCGGCGAGGCTGCCCGCTTGGCCGCGATGGAGGGGCAAGTGATTGAGGTTGGTTGGGAGAGGAGCTCGCGCAACCGCAGAGATTGGATGTAGTCTAGATGGCCGATGAGAAAGTCTGACGGCTTGGCCCCTGCGGTTGAAACCGCGGCTGCAAGAGTCACGAAGTCCGCCTTCGCGGACTAGATGTCTTGAGTCGGAGAACATGTTGTAGTAGTGTCAAGTATTGAGAGTGGTTCCAGGTTCTTGATTCATCGCAACGGCCCCACTAGTGTCACCCTGAGCGAAGCCACAGCCGTATCGTGGCGTAGTCGAAGCGTCCATCAACGCCAGATCGGATACGCCCGGATGCTTCGACTGTGCTTCCAAACGCCGGAAGCTCCGCTCAGCATGAAAAGATCGCTCAGGTTCGAAGCCCTATTGCGAGTGTCAGGATCCGCGAACACCTACAACTCGTCGGTCTGAGGCAAAGCCTAGCTAGATCATCAATCCACAGAGGTGGATTATTTGGTCTTGATAGGCGCGACTTTAGTTTAGTTGTCGCCGCCGTTGTATCACCAGCATTGATGTGTGCGGCTTAGGGTCCACCCGAACGACAGAATAAGCTAGATTCGAATTGTCTCCTCCAGCCTCCAGGCCGGATTGATCTTCGCGGTGAGAATGTGATCTTGCCATCTGCCGTTGATGCGCAGAAAGTCCCGCGCATAGCCCTCCTTCTCGAACCCAAGGCGCTCGAGCAGCCGCCCGCTGCGTTCGTTTGAGGGAATGTAGCAGGCCGAGATTCTGTGCATGGCGAGCGACTCGAACACGTAGGGAATTGCCGCCTCCAGCGCCTCGTGCATCAGCCCCTTGCCTTGGGACGTCTCCGCCAGACTGTAGCCCAGTGTACACGACTGCGATGCGCCCCGCAGAATCGAGCGAAAGTTCGCTGTGCCCAGCACATGATGCGACGCAGCGGTGTTGTCCAGCAAAATGAGCCGCAGCGAGACTCCGGCGAAGAACTCGGACTCGGCATCATCTCCGGCACGGGTCCAATAGTCCAGAGTGAAGTACTCCTCCGGCCACGTGGGCTCCCAGGGTGCGAGGTGCTCGCGATTTCGCGCGGCGAAGTCGAGCATGGCCTGGGCGTGGTCGCACCTGAGGAGCGTGAGGTTGAGCCGCTCGGTTGCGAGCGTGGGTGAGAGGTGCTTGGTGAAGTGAGTCAATAGGATGTTATCGAATGGGAGATCGCCCATCGTGTTCGCCACCGGCGACGAGCGAGCCGTGTTGCGAGGCCCGAACGACCGATGGAGGCACGGGTTGAAACCCGGCCCTGCGGTTGCAAAACCCACCTCCGTGGGTTGAAGACATAGCTGGCGAAGGCAATCTTCGCAGTTCCAGCCGCGTACTTCAGTGCGCGGCTGCGAGGTATGGATGCAGGCGATCCAAGTGCTTACGGACTAGTCGCTTGGACGAGTAGATCAGGCGACAGGTTCACGTCGTTCGGTTGCCGATGCCCTCAAGCACCCGCACGTCCTCCAGGTCCACGGCTCTACCCGATGCTCGCTTTGCGGCGATTAAGTCCGCAAGGGCAAGAATGAAGAACGATTGTCCCCCGCAGGAGACCTCTGAACGCCGATCCCACACTTTGTCAAACTCAATGCCGGGCGTAGAAGTGAAAACATCTACGCGCACACGATCATCGAAGATCGTGACCTCGTTCTGAGTGATGGCCTCTGGGTTGTTAGCGCGGCTGAGCCAAGTCCAGCGTCGGCAAGGGTACTTAGGAGGCGAGCTGCGTTGTCCAAGGATCCATCGATCAGGATGTCAAGATCAAAACTGCCCCCTGGAACACCATACAATGCCGTCGCAATGCCGCCAATGACCACGTACCGTACGTCATGGGAGCCTAAGGATTTGAACACATCCCTTAAACGCTGAAACATCAATCGGTCTTACCGCCTTGTTGTCGTTTTCGGCCATCATGTCCATCAGTTCGAAGAGGTAATCCAGTCGCTCGTCCATCGTAAGCGTCTGAAACCAGCGGGCCTTTGCCTCGAAAGACTCCTCGGCTCGGTCGTGCGAGACGTGCATGACGGTTCTCTCCTAAGCCTGCGAGCCCACTGCGGCTGCCTGTACCTTGTGCGCGCGGGATATCTCCTTGCGCTCTTTCAGGTAGCTGAAGAACTCCTGGCCCTCGCGGAGGCGGCGAACCATCATATGCTTGTCGCCCGCCATCTCTCGGACTATGCGCAGAATGGGCTTCATCCGGAAATAAAAGCGCTTGTACATCCGCTCCACGGCCTCCTCGATCTCGTCCGCCGAAAGATGCTCATAGCGAAGCGACGAGGTCTGGATGCCGCTGCCGGAAACTAGCACCGAGTTGTCGAACCAGCCGTTCTGCATCGCCTGGGCATAGAGCTCGGTACCGGGGTAGGGCGCCGCAATGCTCACCTGAATAGTGTGCGGGTCGAGCTCCTGCGCGAACCGTATGGTCTCCTCGATGGTCTCCTGCGTCTCGATGGGCAGCCCGATGATGAAGGTCCCGTGAACCTTGATGCCAAGCTTGCGGCAGTTCGCCATGAACTCCCGTGCCATGTCGAGCTTGATGCCCTTCTTAATGCGGTTGAGTATCTCCTGGTTGCCGCTCTCAAAGCCCACCAGCAGCAGGCGCAGCCCATTGTCTCGAAGCTGCTTCAGGGTGTCGTAGTCCACATGCGCTCGGGCGTTGCAGCTCCAGGTGAGCCCAAGCTGCTTCATCCCCTTGCTAATCTCGACCGCTCGCGGCTTGTCGATGGTGAACGTATCGTCGTCGAACATCCACTCGCGCACCTGCGGAAACAGCTCCTTGCCCTCGGCCATCTCGCGAATCACCACGCTGGGCGATTTCGTGCGATATCGGTGCCCGCCGATGGTCTGGGGCCAAAGGCAGAATGTACACTTCGCAGGGCAGCCGCGCCCTGTATAGAACGACACATAGGGGTGCAGCAGGTACCCGATGAAGTAGTTCTCTATCGTCAGGTTCTGATGATATACCGGCAGCACGCTCGGCATGCTGTCCCAGTCCTCAATCAGGTCGCGCTCGTGGTTGTGCTGTATCTTGCCTGCTTGGTCACGGTACGAGAGGCCCGCAATCTCGCTTATCGGCTTGCCCTGCGCCAGTTCGAGGCAGGTGTAGTCGAACTCGTTGCGGCAGGCAAAGTCGATTGCGGGCGATGAGTTGATAACGCTCTGCGGCAGAATGGCCGCATGCGCGCCAATCATGCCGATCATCGCCTTTGGGTTGCGCGCCTTGATGGTCTCCGCGCACTTCGCGTCATTCGCCAAAGTGGGCGCGCTGGTGTGCAGGATGAACAGCTCGTGATTGTTCGCCTCGTTCAGCACGTCGTCGCCAGTGAGATGGTGCGGAGGCGCGTCCATGAGCTTGCTGCCTGGGACCATTGCAGCCGGCTGCGCCAGCCACGTGGGGAACCAGTAGCTGGTGATTTCACGCTTGGCCTGGTATCTGGATCCTGCGCCGCCGTCGAAGCCTTCGAAGCTGGGCGGGCTCAGGAATAGGGTCTTCTTCACGGCGGTGGGTCTCCTTGCGGGCGTTCTGTGGCTCGCGCAACTTCACAGGTGAATCTTACCCTGCGGGGACGTGGAATCCTGCGCCGCGGAGGGCAGGGGGCTGTTGGTCGGCCAGGGGTCTCATTTGTCCCATTGGTCTCATAGGTCCCATGAGTCCTATATGACGTATGGGACCTATAGGACCAATTCCTGGGGACCAGGTCGATGTGGAGTAGGGTGCGGGCCCCGTCCCGCGCCGTGCCTTTGACCTACGCCGTGCCTTTCACCTACGCCCTGCCTTTGACCCTTGCCGTGCCCTTGACCTTTATCAGATTGCGTTCACCGGCAGGGGACGGAGCCCCAGCCCTACATTGGCCGCTCCGTTGATCTCGGGCCGCAAGTGACCGTGTGCCCCGAAGGGTGCAGGCTCCGTCCTGTGCCGTGCCTCTGTCCTGTGCCGTGCCGGTCGTATTTGTCACCCTGAACGAAGCTTCAGCCGCATCGAAGCGGAGTTGAAGGGTCCGGCCACGTTAACACAAGTACAGCCGGATGCTTCGACTGCGGTTCGGAACGGCTGAACCTCGGCTCAGCATGACCAGATCGTTTAAGGACGAAGCCCTGCAGGGCGTACCAGGTCTCGGGAATGCGTACAGCTCGTGGGTCTGAGGCGAAGCTTCGCTCGACGTAACGCAGGTGAGCCCTCTGGCTTGCGCTGCATCATCCCCGACGCCTGAACCACCATCCCGTCACGCAGAAGGCGAGCGCCACTCCGGCAAGCAAAAACCTGCCAGATGCCAGCATCTCCAGCCACCAGGAGTAGAGCCACTTCGGCTTGCCAACCTCGTCGCCATAGCATGCGTACTGAAAGTTTGGATCGGTCGTTGAGCTAAACAGCTCGGCAGTGGCCCAGACGGCGACAAATGGCAGCAATCCAACTGTAGTGGCAAGGACCCGTTGCAGAAGCTGCTCGCGATTGTCCGAGAACGATACCCTGAATAATCTGGCAAGTCCAAGGAACCCAAAGTAAGCGCCAACGGCGTGGAATGCCGTGCTGCACCAGCATAATGGAATCCCGATCAGGTATTCGCGGAAGTAGGCGGGTATGTCAGGGAACGGCTCACTGATGCCGGTAAACAGGGCCGACATGATGATACAGAGCTCCAGGTGCAAAACTGCGACAATGGCGACCAAGAGTAGTGCCGATTGATTTGACAAGCCGGAACGCCCGCGCGACACCCCTGCAGGTGTTGCTCGGTCTTGGTTAACCGATCCTGCGTTCAATTGTGCGTATTCCCCTCGTTGATCATCCGTGCGCTCGCGGCTATGACGCGCACGTCACGGATTGGGAGGACATACCGAGCACGATCATGGTGTGGATGCCATGTGAAGGGCTTACAGTCGAAGTCTAGGTAGAGGCGTTCGCCCTGCCGTGTGGTGCGAAGGTGAACGCCAATAATCCCCGCACGATCCGCGATCTCGTCTACAATCCTGATGCACTCTATCATGAGTGTAGGTCCCATCCCACGCCCCTTCAAACGGGAATCGCGGGCGAGATACATGAGCTCAATGATTGGAAGTTCAATCACGCTTTCCTCGGGCTCATCGTCCAGGTAATCAAAGTAGTCTGCCTGGATTCGTAGTGAGTGAGCCCGCAAGGTGAAGAAGCCTGCAATCTTGGTGGTATCCGGTTCCGCAGCTTCTATTTCTACAAAGGTGCGTGCCAGACCATGTTCCATCTGCTGCAGTGCATCATCGCGCAGGTATGAATCAATGTCTCCGTCGCCACACGAGAATCTGGCTGTGGCGTGTAACCTCCAAAGCGCTTCGAGTCGATACGGCCGCTCCAAATCCATTACTCCGCAGGATCGGCCTTCCCGGACATCACCTTTGCATAGACCTGGAGCATCTTCTCACGCTTTGGAGTGATGCCGACTGACAATGCGTCTATCCGGTGGGCGATCTCCCTTTGTGCCTGCGCCTTGCGAAGATGGACCGGCTCGCGGGGTTCCTCATTGGTCTCCTGCTTCACAGTTGCAGCCATGATAGCTTCTCCTTTAGCAGATTATATCACTGATGGTCCGACTGTGCCAGATGTTACCGGCACCTGCATCTGCTACTGCCTCCGCCCCTTCTTCAGAAGCTCCTTGATGCTCAGCGGCTTGCTCTCCTTGAGGGGCTTGCCGTCCGGGCCTAACGTCACGATTCCTGTGCCGAGGCGCGCGCCCATGAGTCCTTCCTTGCCGAAGATCGCCTGCTGCCGCAGCGCTCCAGGCGGGGTGACCCAGGCAAACGTCTCCTTGGTGAACTTGGGATCGGGCTCAACTCGGTTGTCGTAGGAGTAGCGCACGGGCGGAGTTACCCGGCGAATCGGAGGTTCTTCGTCCTGCGGGTCGCGCGGCTTCTCGTCCTCCG